>JAYTPR010000243.1:0-1750 GCA_043747095.1 Candidatus Peribacterales bacterium | reverse complement strand
GTTTCATGTGCGTCGTTGCGATCTTGCTGATCTCGTGCGGCATCGTTGCCGAGAACAAAAGAGTTTGGCGATCTGGAGGAACTGTCTTCAGGATTTTCTGAATCTGTGGTGCAAAACCCATGTCGAGCATGCGGTCAGCTTCATCAAGAACAAGAATTTTTACTTCACGAAGCGTGATGGTGCGCTGTTCCAAGTGATCAATCAGACGACCTGGGGTAGCGATGAGAATGCGCGGATTCCTCTTGATCATCATGCGCTGGTGATACATAGACGCTCCTCCAATGAAGACGGCCATACCAATCTTCAGTTTTGTGGCGATAGGTAGGAGTGATTCCTCAACCTGCGTCGCAAGTTCACGCGTAGGTAAGATGATGAGCGCGCGGCCGCCGTGGGCGACGAGGCGCTGGAGTAGGGGAATACCGAATGCAAACGTTTTGCCGGTTCCGGTCTGTGCAATACCGATCAAGTCCTTTCCTTCGAGCGCAGGCGGAATGGCCTGATGTTGGATGGGCGTCGGGATTTTAATGCCGCGCTGGTCGAGAACTCCGAGGATATCGGGAGAGATGTTGAGAGCGGCGAACCCCGCTGTTTCTGGCTGTGTCATGTGCTCAGTGTGGCATACTTCTGCGCTTCTTGACAGGGGATTATTTTGGGGCGGGTTGATTTGGCCTTCGACCTGCTGTTCACTCTTCCGCGATGAAATCTCGTGATTTTGGCGGCATGCCCTTTATCCTCCTTTCAGCGGTGCTGTGGGCCTCTTTTCCTGTACTGACTGCGGTTGCCCTCAAAACCCTGCCTGTCTTTACGGCAGCAGCTCTGACGACGCTGTGCTCAACCTTTTTTTTCCTGACCCTTCTCTTTCTACGGCCTCAGAAAGTGAGGCCTTCCCGGCGCTGCATCCGGGACATTGCCTTCGCCTGCATCACCATTGGCATCGGTTACTACATCTTTTCCTACGTCGGTATCAGTCTGACGACTCCTGGCAATGCGGCCATCGTGATGCTCATGGAGATTTTCTTCTCGTATCTCTTCATCAGCGTCATCGGAAAGCATGAGCCTTTTGTTCTGCCGCATGTACTCGGAGCACTGCTCATGGTGTCTGGTGTGATGTTCGTGCTCGCTCCTTCAGCCAACGGATTTAGCAGTGGTGATATCGTTCTTCTTTTTGGCAGCATGCTTCCGCCGCTTGGAAATGTGGCAATGCAGCGTGCACGCAAGGAGGTGAGTGCGGCGTACATCATGTTTTTCCGCTCACTGACTGCCACCGTGACACTTGGCATATTGGCTTTCGTCTTTGAGGGCATGCCGACACAGAGTGCACTTTTTTCGGCATTGCCGGCTATTCTTGTGGGAGGATTTTTGCTCATGGGTTTCAGTAAAATTTTGTGGATCGAAGCAATTCATAGGCTTCCGATCACACAGACTATTTCGGTGGCGAGTATTCAGCCGCTTTTTACGATGTTCTTTGCGTACGTTCTCTTGAGCCAGATGCCGGAGTGGGTACAGCTCTTCAGCCTTCCTCCTATTGCAGTTGGCATGTATTTGCTCACAAAGAAGCCAGCGCTACCTGCTGAGGCACTGGAAGAGGTGTAGATTTTGCGGCATACTCTGCGGGCTCCGGAGACATGCCACGGTAGCTCAGTTGCCCCGCCGAGCTCGCGAGGCGAAAATGAAGAAAGGGAGCTCGATCGTCTATTGTTCCTTCAGAAATGTCAGGTATGTCACGGTAGCTCAGTTGGTAGAGCATGGG
>JAYTPR010000242.1:0-2394 GCA_043747095.1 Candidatus Peribacterales bacterium | reverse complement strand
TCCGAAACGACGCAGTGCATTATGGACACTACTTCCAAAGCTCTCGCCTGCACTGATCGATCTGCCGATTTTCTTTATCACCGCAAATTCGTACTGTTTTGGGCAGCGACGATACGTCTGAAGCTGTGAGTACGAGAGCGGCATGGCCGCATTCTACCTTTAGGCCTTCTTCTCCGCTGAGTCTGCAGGAGCCTGTCCCGGAGCCATTGCGCGTTGCACGCCCATGAATGTGAGTGCGCCTATACCTGCCACTGCTGCTGTTTTTGCGAGCCACATCAGAAGTCCTCCTACTTTTTTTGTACCTGTTTCGACGAGGTCTACGGTCGTGTCCCACGTTTTGACGATTGCTTTTTTTGTACCCCTAAACAATTTTCTGATGCCAAGTAATCCAAGAAGAGTTCCTCCTACGGCTGCCGTACCGATGGCTGCCTGCTTCGTCACTGGATCGAGTTTGCTAAATGCATCCAGTCCGCTTTGAGCCAAGTCTTCCACGCCTCGTGTACTCACGAGTGTCGCACCTTCAATGTCAGCATGCATCGCGTCCACCTCCGCTTTCGTGACTCCGGTAACACGACCCGTTTCGATCATCGTGCTGAGTTCTCGCAGCCCCGTCAGAACGTCAGTTTTCTTGTCTACTGCGTTCAGCTTGGAGGCGGATACTGAATCCTGAGCTGCAATTTTTTGTGAAAGCGCAGCGAGTGCAGCGCGCTTATTCTCTGGCACTGCTGCTGGATTCTCCGATGGGGTCTCTGGTGTGGGAGCCATAGTAAAAGGGTGTTAGATGGTCGGAATAGGTGTCGGGAGTGTGGGGGCAGCCCAGCTGCCGTTATTGAACGTGAAGAGTGTGCCGTTTTGTGCAGACGCAAGAAGGGGTTCCAGTCCACTGATTTGGTCGAGAGCTTGGGTGCGTGACGGATGTGCGCCTAGAAGCAGGGTGCCTGCATCAAACTTTGCCTGCATGGTGCCTGTCGGCAGTTCAGCCGGAGTCGCGAAGACAATTTTTTCTAGACGTTCATTGGTGTACGAAAATCCGCGGTTCAGTGTGTCGGTGATTGCCGGTGTATTCACCGGAATGCGGATGGTCTTGTCGATTATGTCGATTGTGAGACGTTCTTTGTCAGAAACGATGGTGATTTCCTTTGCGTTTGATAGGCTCTTCATCGCTTCCTGTAGCGTTTTAGCTTCCGGAGACGTGACGGAATTGTCGGTATCAGGAATTGTAATTTCAAAGCGTCCTGCATTATTTCGCTTTGCAGACACTGGCGAGCCAAATGTTACGAGTGCGATGTCGAGCGGCTTCAGCTTTTCGATGACAGCATTCTTTTTCGTCTCGAGAGCTTGTTCTGCAAGTTTCGTTTGTGTCTCTTCAGGATTCAAAATCGCCTCTAGCGTGACGGAGATAGGGGAGCCTGCTGCGATGAGTTTGCGCTGGTCACGCAGATACTTGGTTGTCAGTTCTGGGATATTGGCAGTAGCAAGTTTGTCTTTAAATTTTTCTAGATCGCCGGGTGCAATGCCTGAAAATGTAACCTTCTCGCCCACAAGTTTTTCCGTGTCGATCGCATCAAGTACGTCAATTTCAAGAAGACGTTTTCTTGCGCCAAAGTTTAAGCCCAGTGTTCCCACAAGAAGCCCTATAGGGCCGAGTAGTGCTGTTCCTGCAGTTGTAGCAGCTGTTGGGTTCTTTTCGAATGTTGCGAGAATTGTATTGAAGATGCGCTCTAGTGATCGGCCTTTCACTCCTTTGAGGAAGCTAGTGATATGTTTGAGGATGGGGACATCCTTTGTACGTTCGACGACACCTTGTAAGAGCGATGCTGCGAAATCGAATTTGGATGTACTCGCTTCTGGAGGTGCTTTGATATCGAGTAGTCGCACGAGGTGCAGGCGAGATGCGAGCTCGGCAAGATGCTGATCAGTTGTTTCTGCTGTTTTTAGAGCCTCAACACGTTCCTGAATGGCCGCGATGGAATCGACGCGAACCGAAATCTTTTTTTCTTCAATTACCTTCGCAAGTGCGTCGAGCTGATCAAGCGTACTAGCTGCGATTTGTCCTCGTAGCTTTTCAGGCTGGGACTTCACAACTTCGGCCAACTGGTCAGGCGAGAGTGCCGGTAGTACTTCAGGAGTAGGCATTAGTTTTTGATGTCAGTGAGTTCGATTTTGGTGCCTTCAATTGTCTTCTCTTTCTTCTGGACGGCGTTCCTCAACGCCTCAGCCTCCACTGTAATGGAACGGTTATCCACGAGCTTGAACGTCACGGTAGCCTTTTCTTTGTCTTTTGCGTCCACAGCCAGAACGTCGAGTGTTTCGCCGCCTACTACCTTCACTTCAGCTTTATTGCCTGCTGCCGTGACAATGGTTTTCTTGTCGCTTCCACGTTCAATGTCGAAG
>JAYTPR010000241.1:0-2028 GCA_043747095.1 Candidatus Peribacterales bacterium | reverse complement strand
AACACTTTTACCCGCACGAAAGGGGGTGATACGTATGGCGCCACTGTTCGTCATAAGTTTGATTCCGCTTGGAATCTGCTTACTGCCCACCATCGTTGTGACGATGTGGGCGCCGCTCTGCACGTGCTTTTGGCTACGTGCAAGAACAGAAGAGTGGACCGATAATCTCCAGCGAGCCTGGACATTCACGGGCCTACTCTGGTTTGCAAGCCTTGTCTGGTGTATACCGCCAGCCCTTGTCTGCTTTTTTGTCTGACAGGATCGCCCGAGCATGATGCTCGGGTTTTTTTATGCTTTCTTTTCGATTGCGATCTCAACACTCAGTCCTCCGAGATCGGCAGTTTCTGCTGTGCCTTTGTTCTCGTCTAAGACTGCGCGCGTTTCTTCCAGTACAAGCTTGCCGTACGTCTCCATGATTGACTCTGCGCCTTTCAGGCTGAGCTTCACGGTATCGGTAAATTCCATACCTGCGTCTTTGCGCATTTGCTGGATGGCGCGGATGAGCTCGCGTGCCTGACCTTCCAGGAGAAGTGCAGGGGTCATGGCTGTGTCGATAGTCACAACGATGCCGCCTGCTGCAGCGATAAGTTTTCCTTCTTTGCCTTGATAGACGATTTTGGCTTCTTCTAGATTAAATTCCTCATCCTTGATGAGAATCTTTCCATCTTTTTCCGTGAACTGCCCAGCTTTTCCAGCTTTGATGATGTCCTGCACTTTTCCGCCGAGTCGTGGGCCGACTTTGCGCGCATCGACCATGACGATGGCCGAACCGAGTGATGATGCATCCACAACGTCGATGATCTGTTTCACATTCAGTTCTTCTTCGATGAGTTCCTTCACGACTCCCGCCGTATCCGACGGAGGCAGTGCGAACGTGACAGACTGCAGCGGCTGACGGACGCCGATCTTTGCTTCGCTGCGAAGTGAAAGTCCGAGAGTGACAACCGTACGTGTGGAGTCCATGAGCGAGATGATTGTTTTGTCTTCGGCTGTCATCTCGGCGCTTACAGGCCAGTCCGTAAAGTGGATGGAGTCGTGATCCTCACCAACAAGATTCAAATAAATGTCTTCGGTGATGAATGGACAGAATGGTGCGAGTAATTGTGACACTGCAAGCAGTACGCGATACAGCGTGTCGAGCGCTCCAGCCTGCGCCTCTAAGGCTACGGCCGGCAAGTCGCCGTCTTTTCCCGCCAGACGCCGGCGGCTGAGGCGCACATACCAGTTGGTAAGGTCATCAATAGAGTCGGAAAGATGGCCACAGGTAGCGGAAAGATCGTATCTCTCCAGTTCTGCCGTCATCTTATTCACAAGCTCCTGTGTCTTCAGGATCATCCAACGATCCAGCTGATGTTTGGACTGTGCGTTACGAAGTGAAAAGTCGATACTCGGTTTGAAGTCTGCAGCGTTTGCGTATGTCACGAAGAGTCGGTACGCATTCCACAGTGGAAGCAGTACAGAGCGCACTGTTTCAGCAACGAGCTTTTCAGAAAACCTCAGGTCTTCACCACGCACCGCAGGCGAGCTCATGAGTGCGAAGCGCACCGCATCGGCTCCGTGTTTCTTCACGATCTCGGTAGGTTCTGGGTAGTTCTTCAGGCGCTTGCTCATTTTCTTTCCGTCTTCCGCGAGCACGATGCCATTGACCACACAGTTCTTGAACGCCGGACAGTCGAACAGTGCGGCTGAGAGAACGGTGAGCGTGTAGAACCAGCCGCGAGTTTGATCCAAACCTTCGGCGATGAAGTCAGCGGGGAAACCAGGAGGGGAATCCGAACCGGTCTCAAAGGGGAAATGTTCCTGTGCATACGGCATGGAACCGGATTCAAACCAGCAGTCCAAGACTTCCTCGATTCTGCGCATCTGTGGCTGCAGGCTGAATTCGTACGCGTGGCCGTTCTTTGGCTCTTCTTTAGCTGCTTCCTCATATGTCGCACCCGTCACAAAATTCATGGCTCGTACCACACCTCCGTGACCGACGAGGAGCACGCGCTTGCCCGCAAAGTCACGAAGCAAAAGATCATGTCC
>JAYTPR010000240.1:0-9116 GCA_043747095.1 Candidatus Peribacterales bacterium | reverse complement strand
GTCTTCGTCACGTCACGTTCTACTATCGTCTCCGTGTCCAATGCCGGACAAGCCAATGCGCCGCTTGTCACTGGTACGAATCAACTCATTGGCATGTTTACGTTTGTCGGTCGCAAAACCGACAGTTCTGCCAAGATTAATCTTACTGACCTCGTCTTTCAGATCGAACAGACCGGTCAGGTGACACTCTCAAATGTAAAAATTGGAACGCCGGGTATTCCTGATCGTTTGAACTGTCTTGTGAGCGGTTCGTTTGCAACGTGTGCTAACATCCCAGAGAGCTTGGGATCGCTCACCGATGCGCCACGTACCATTGCTGTCTACGGTGACGTGACAGCTGGCGATACGATGCACGCATCTCTCAGGCTGACACTCAACGACGCAGGATCATCATCCACTGATGGTTCTATCACATGGACGGACGGCACGTCTGTCTTCACGTGGGTTGCAGTCGAAACACCGGTTGTCCTCGGTACGCATTACAAATACTAGAAATCTACAAAAGGGCCGTCTGCACGTGCAGCGGCTCTTTTTTAGTGCTGCGTCGCAGCGATAATTTTGATCGGTGCGATGCCGAGAGCGAGACGCTTGGTCTGACCGTTATCAAATCGTACCTCCACGATGTCGCCGCTACGGTGCATGACCGTGCCGGTGCCGAGCGTTCGGTGTTCGATCTTCGTGCCTTCGTCTATTTCCTCTTCGACGTGGTCGAGCCAGTCTTGGTTCACATCGTCTGATGCTGTCTCCTGAGAAAATTCATTTTTCGCACTCGCTGGCTTCCACCACTTTTTCTCCGGTGCACTGCTTGTGAGCCAGCCGTACTTGCTCGAGATTTCTTCTGCTTTTACATCGATGAGGTTCAGCGGAATGTCATCGAGGAATCGGCTACGGGCATTATTCTGGTTATTTCCCCACAGCGTGCGGCTTGTGGCGTGAAGGAGACTTAGGTGCTGTTTTGCGCGTGTCATGCCTACGTACAGCAGGCGTCGCTCTTCTTCCAGTTGCGTGCGGTCCATGAGCGCTGAGCTGTGCGGTAGCAATCCTTCTTCGCAGCCCGCTACCGTGACACAGGCGAACTCAAGCCCTTTGCAGAGGTGTAGCGTCATGAGTGTCACGGCGTCATGATTGCCGTCATCGAGCTTATCGACCTCACTGATGAGTGCGACTTCTTCGAGGAAACTCGTGATAGATTCCTCGGGCGGAAGATTGTCATACTTCTTCGTCACCGACAGAAGTTCTTGGACGTTTTCCCACCTTGTTTCGCCTTCCTCTGTGTCATCTCGTACCCATTTTTCCATGCCGGTTCTCTTGATCACGGACTCAGCGACTGCGCTGACTGGAGCCGTTTTCGAGAGCTGTTGCAGGTTTTCGATGAGAACTGTGAAGTCTGAGATGCGATGCTTCACGCCTTCACTGATACCGTCGACCATTTCAATGTGCTTGAGAGACTGCCACAGACTTAAGCTTCGTTCATTGCTGAAGTTTTGGAGTCTGGCCATCGTCGTGTCGCCGATTTTTCGTGACGGAACATTGATGATACGCAGGAGCGACAGAGTGTCCGAGGGATTGAGCACCGTATACAGATACGCGAGGACATCTTTCACTTCTTTGCGGGCATAAAATTTCAGTCCACCGAGAATGCGATAGGGGACTCCGGCTCTGAGGCATGCTTCTTCAAACAGACGTGACTGCGCATTTGTTCGATACAGGATTACCTGATCTGCAAGCGAAATTCCTTGCGCCTTGAATGCAAGAATATTCTTCACAGCTACTTCAGATTCACGCCTCTCATCGGTGACTTCCTGCAGGCCAACCTTTGCGCCGTCTTTCTTTTCGGTCCACATCTTTTTCTCCGGCCTATTGGGGTTGGCGGAGATCACCGCATCGGCGGCATCGAGAATTTGCTGCGTGGAACGATAGTTTCGTTCGAGCTTGATACTGACGGCGTCGGGGTACTCACGTTGGAAGTCCAAAATATTTCTGATGTCCGCACCACGGAACGAGTAAATGGACTGGTCGGGATCTCCGATGACGCAGAGATTTCGGTGTTCGGCCGCAAGCATGCTGATGAAACGGTACTGCGGATTGTTCGTGTCTTGGTACTCATCCACATGGAGGTACTTCCACGTCCCCTGATAGCGTGCAAGTACATCAGGACGTTCTTCAAAGAGACGAACGGTCTCCATGAGGAGGTCATCGAAGTCCAGTGCATTGGCTTCCAGAAGCGCTTTTTGATACTTCGTATAGATCTCGGCCATGCGGGCTTCGGTATGCGATGTTCCGCGGCTCCTGGCTTTGTCTGCGCGGACACCTTCCGACTTAAATCCGCTGATGTGTGCGAGTGCACTGCGTGGTTTTAGTTCCTCAGGGGTGATGCCCATGTCTTTGAGAATCTGCCCGACGATTTTCTGCTGATCGTCGGAGTCGTAAATCACGAAACTTTTGTTTCGTCCGATCTGCTCGATGTCGCGACGGAGAATGCGGCAGCAAATGGAGTGGAACGTACCGGACATCGGAAGGTGACTAGTTTCCGTGCCTGCGGCATCTGTCAGTTTCAGGATTTTTCCGATGCGCTCCTTCAGTTCTTTCGCAGCTTTGTTCGTAAATGTCACCGCGAGGATCTGCCATGCAGGCACACCCTGCGCCATGAGGTGCGCAATACGGTGTGTGATGGTTCTGGTCTTTCCTGAGCCTGCGCCAGCTAAAATGAGTACGGGACCCTTCAGTGTGTCGACTGCTAATTTCTGTTGTTCATTCAGGCCGATGAAAATTGGATCGGTGTCGGGGGTCATGAGAGGCTCGGAGGGTACCACATGTCTTTCATGTTTCAGGTGTTAGTCAGCAAGATTTATTGTCCTTTCTTTGTCCCAGCGACAAAGAAAGGACCAAAGAAAACGCGTGCGCGCAGACTCCCGCCATCAGACCCCCACTGCTGCGCGCGCCTGCCCTTTGGATGTAGTTTTATTATTCGTCAAAGATCGCAACGGAAATTTTCCGAGGCGACACGTACAGAGGTTTTACAGAAGACGCTGAGATATAACATTCTGTGCGGCGTCGATCATGTGTTTCTTCACCGCGGCTTTTGGAGAAGCGATCGAGGAAATTTCGGCATTCTGTGCGGTGATGGAGTTTGCTAGGCGCTTGAGTTCAGTCGGAGAATAGGCGCTTAGGGTCTTTTCTTTGCTCTTCTGCTCTACTTCAGCTGCTAGCTCAGGATCAGCTTGCTGCATTCTTGAGAGGACTTCGATGCCTCGCTTCGTTGTGAGGAGTGACGTCGCACTCGTCATGTTGATCTGCGTCTGCATTTCTGCGAGTGCATTAATAATATTCTCACGCTTCTGTGGATCGAGAGTTTCTGCAAGTTCGTACGTGGAGATGCGCTTGAGCGACGCAAGAATAGGGGAGAGTGCTTCACGAGAGATAACATAGAAATAATACTGATCCTTGGCGTACACGAGCTTCTTGAGTTCCACGACTGCTTCCGTTGGTACGACGAGGAAAATATGCGGATAAATCTTATCGCTCTTCTTCATCTTCTCGGCAGTCTTCTTTACCTGATCATCAATGTACGTCTGAAGACTCTGTGCCTTACTGACTTTTGCATCGAACACGACGTACTGACCAAGGAAGTCGATGAGGAAATCTGGCTTCAGAGAGCCATCAAAGTCATCTGGGAGACTATTATTGCTGTACGACTTGAATTGCAAATGTGGCTGCTTACAGAGGTCGACGAGTGTGGCGATGACGGAGACCTCGTGTTCATTCCAGAGTCGATCGCGTTCTTCTTCTGCCATCTGCTTTGCCTTTACTTCGCTTTGCAAAACACGATCACGCTCTTCACGAAGCGCCTGAAGCATCGCATCTTGTTTCTCGACCAACGCTTTGTGTTCGCGCCTGTCTTGTTCTTCCTCAGTTTCATATTTGGTTACTGCTTTTTGAAGCCCATCACGCTCCTTTAGTGTTGCCTTGTATTCAGCTTCCAAAGTTTTGAAGCGGTCATAGAGTTCTTTGCCCTTACCTGCGAGCTCGTTCTTTTCACGACGTTCAACTTCGAGATCTTTCTCAAGCTTCGCGATTTCCTTGTTCCAGTCACGAGTGTCAGCAGCAACCTGCGGACGTTTCATCTGCATCACAAGACTTGCCCCGATTCCAAGGAGAACGATAACGCCGAAAGCGATCTCAAATCCGGTCATGCCCCGATGATAGCACAGGGTGGACGACTGTCCACTTTAGCATCCAGAGGGCATCATGACATCAGCGAACTCTGAGCTAGCTGCTGCGGCAATACTGTGCACGAGGGCTGTTGCATCCTCGCCCCCGACATCAAGGCTCATCACATCTCCGTTTGCCTGGTTGGTGGTCATTTCGATAATTCCTCCATTATTGATGAATTGCTCGAGTCTAAAGCGCACCTCTTTGTGTGCGATTGCATTGAGCGGACCATTTCCACCATCACGAAGTGAGCGGGCAGTGTCTACAACATGCTCAAGAGCAGTCTGGAAAAGGGGACTATTGCGGTTGCTGATGGAGTCGATGAAAGGCATGGTGTGATATTACTACTTACTTTGTATTTGTCAAATATTGTCTTTGCTCGCAGACAGTAAAGGAGAGACGCCTCTCTTTTTTGCTGAGAAATGGCTTGTCAGTGAGCAATACTTGACTTTTAGCACCTCAGGGATAAAATGCCTCGGCTACCAGCTTCCTCGTTAGCTTTATGCTTTCCTGGAGGCCCGGAGAATTGTTTCACTTGTGCCCTTCCTCCTTTTTTACCCCCACTACCATGGCTCTCAAGAAAGCCAACAAGAAGAAGATCATCGGTAAATTTCAAACTCATGCGAAGGACACCGGTTCTCCGCAGGTTCAGGTTGGTATCCTCACAAAGGAGATCGATCATGTCACCAAGCACTTGAAGGAACACAAGAAGGATAACTCCGCACGCCGTGGCCTTCTTGCCATGGTTGCTCGCCGCCGCAAGCTCCTCACGTACCTCAAAATGAACGAAACACAGGGTTACGAGAAGATCCTCAAGGCTCTTGATCTTGATAAATAGATCACTCACATCGCACTTCAAAAGACGGGCCTCGGTCCGTCTTTTTTTGTTCCTGTTAGCGGCAAAGCATGATATAGTGGACTCACGTTCCTTCCCTCCATCTCCGGATTTTGTTGGATTTACGCAGAAGCTCCCGTGCGCGGGGTCTAGTGTGTAAGTCCATCAGCAAAAATCCTTGAAGGTCGGGGAGGGCGGTCTATCCGTTCTTCTCTCCATATTTTATGATAAAGGAATATTCCTTGATGCTCGGTGATGAACCGATGATCATCAAAACCGGACAACTCGCTACCCAAGCGAACTCGTCCGTCATTTGTCAGATGGGTGACACTGTCACTCTCGCAAACTGCACTGTCTCCGCGAAAGCTCGCGACGGTGTGGATTTCCTGCCGCTCCAGATGGTGTATCAGGAGAAATACTACGCAGGTGGTAAGATTGCAGGTTCCCGCTTCCGCAAGCGTGAAGGACGCCCAGGTGATGACTACGTGCTTCTTGCACGCGTTATCGACCGCGGTCTCCGTCCTATGTTCCCGAAGCATCTTCGTAATGACATCCAGGTCTTTGCGACCGTGATGTCCTACGACTTCGAGCATAACCATGACATCGTTTCCGCGAACGCTGCAAACCTTGCATGCTCTCTTTCTGACTGTCCTTTCGAAGGTACGCTCGGAACGGTGAAAGTTGGTCTCATCAATGGTGAGCTCGTCTTGAACCCATCTGTTGAAGCTGAAAAGAAGAGTGAGCTCAGCATGTTCGTGACAGCCTCACTTGAGCGCATCGTCATGATCGAAGCTGGAGCGAAGCAGGTTTCTGAAGAAGATATCCTCCGCGCTATCGAGTTTGGTAAAAAGTGGGCTCAGAAAGTTGCTCAGTTTTTTGCTGAGATCACGAAGGAGATCGGCAAGCCAAAGTTCGAAGTTGCTGCTCCTTTTGAGCCGAAAGACGATGACAAGAAGCTCATCAAAGATTGGGCTCTTGCGACCATCAACAAAGCAATCAAAGACCCGCTTCCGAAGCTCGTTCGCCGCAAGATCTTCAATGATCTTATGGCTCAGGCTGAGGCAAAACTTACGGAGAAAAATGGCCCAGTCGGTGAGGATAAGTACCTCAAGGACTTGTACAAGGCTGCTCCGTCGATCGTCGACAAGCTTGTCAAAAACGAAATGCGCCGCCTCATTCTTGAGGAAGGTATTCGTATGAGCGGTCGTAAAGTTGATGAGATTCGTCAGCTTTCCGCCATCGTCGATATTCTCCCAAAGCGTGTTCACGGTTCTGCTCTCTTCCAGCGCGGAGAGACACAGGGTCTTACAACCACAACGCTTGGTTCACCAGGCAGCAAGCAGATCGTCGAAGGCATGGAAGGCGAGCACGAGCTCCGTTACATGCATCACTACAACTTCCCTCCGTTCTCCGTTGGTGAGACATCGAACCGTCTCTTCGTCGGTAACCGCGAGATTGGTCACGGTAACCTTGCACAGCGTGCGCTTGAGCCAGTGCTCCCACCTGTCGAAACATTCCCGTACACCATCCGCACGGTGACAGAAATTCTTGAAAGTAACGGTTCCTCCTCCATGGCTGCAACCTGCGGATCCACACTCGCGCTCATGGCTGCAGGTGTTCCGATCTCCGCACCTGTTGCTGGTATCGCACTTGGTCTCATCTCTGATGAAGAGAAGGGTAAGTACATCATCCTCTCTGACCTTCAGGACGAAGAAGACTTCGGAGGTGACATGGACTTCAAGCTCGGTGGAACCGAGAAAGGAATCACGGCTATTCAGATGGACATCAAGATCAAGGGTCTACCGGATTCCGTCTTCAAAGAGGCTATCGAGCGCTCTAAGACAGGCCGTGCAATCATCATGAAAGCGATGCTTGCAGCTATCAGCGAGCCTCGTAAGGAGCTCTCTCCATACGCACCACGTATCGAGACGATCAACATTGATCCTGCTGATATCCGCCTCGTTATTGGTAAGGGCGGCGAGACGATCCAGAAAATCACCAAAGAACTTGGCGTCGAAATCGACATCGAGGATTCCGGCATCGTGTTCGTCACTGCTCCAGATGGCGAGATCATGAACAAAGCTCGTGAGTGGATTCTCGGCATCGTCGAAAAGCCAGAAGTTGGCAAAATTTACGACGCGAAGATCATCCGCATCATCGATGGTGTTGGTGCTATCGCCGAATTCGGTCGTGGTAAAGACGGCATGGTGCACATCTCTGAGCTTGCGTGGAACCGCACAGAGAAAGTAGAAGATGTCGTCCAGGTAGGTCAGACCTTGCAGGTGAAGTGTGTCGAGTTTGACGCACAGGAAGGCAAGACGCGCCTTTCACTCAAGCAGATGACTCCACCACCAGCAGGTTGGATTGCTCCGCCACCTCGTCCTAGCTTCGGCGGACGTGGAGGGGGATTCCGTGGACCTCCACGCCGTTAATGCGAGTGGAAAGTGTAAAGTGAAAAGTTGAAAGTGTGAATGTCGATAATAGGGTTCCGGAAGGGGCCCTATTTCTTTGTCTTTTTACGACAAATGCCAAAAGTGCTAAAAATATATAGCAAGGTCAACCAAGAAAAATAGTCATAATTTATGGCTTACATAAGCCATTTTGTATAAAAAGTTATCACAGTGCATATTCTAGTGCTAGAATATATTTGCATTATGGTTGAAAAGTTACTCGCATCCGCTGGTCTCTCTGAAAAAGAGAGTTCGATGTATCTGACGCTTCTGCAAAGCGGCATGCAGCCTATCAGTATTCTTTCGAAAAAGGCCAAGCTCAACCGCGGTACGGGTTATGTCATTCTCCATTCCCTCCTCGCAAAGGGGCTCATCGTCAAAACGGTGAAGAAAGGCGTGCAATACTTTGCTTCGCTTGATCCTCAGCAGCTCGTGAGATACGTGGATCATCAAGAGAAAGCGTTGAAGCACAGTCGTGCGGAATTGCAGGCATCCATGGGTCTTTTTTCAGCGCTCATGCATCCACTTTCCGCCAAACCGAAGATTGAATTCTTCGACGGACAGGCAGGAGCGCATTTTGTGCTTGATCACACGCTGACAGCAAAAGAAAAAACACTTCGTGCGTTCATTGCCCCGAATGACGTGTCTGCTTTTGTCGGTAGGGAGTATTTGAGTAGCTACGCCGACAGGTGCGCCAAAGCCGGTTACGCACTGAATGTGCTGAATGCGAAGGAGGGCGCCAGTCATTTGATGGCAAGCAAGCGTGAAAAACGTGAGATTCGCGAGGTTCCGGGCGATACGGCATTTCCGATGACCATGTTCATGTTTGATGACATGCTTGCGGTGATTTCGTCCAAGAATGAAGGCTTTTCACTGCTCATTCAGAGTCAAAAACTCGTGGGCATGCAGAAAATGATCTTCGATCTTCTGTGGGCGACCCACACGTCGTAATTATTTTGGTGCGTCAGGTTTTTTCTCCGGTGCTTTTGGTTCAGCGGGCTTCGTTTCGGCTTTTATGTCAGCCGGTTTCGCCTCGGTCGCCACCTTCGGTTTCGTCGTCACAGTTTTCGAGCTGTCGGTTTTATAAAAACCACTACCTTTAAAGTGCACCATCGGTGCGCGGATGAGTCTCCTCACCGTTGTAGCTTTTTTGCATGTCGGACATGCAGGTAGATCAGTCGTTCCCATGGGAAGTGACTCAGAAAATTCTGCTTCACATGCTTCACAGCGAAAATCATACTTCGGCATGCGCAGATTCTACCTCTTCTTAGACTTTATTGTTTCCGAGCGGATTTTTTCCAGTGATGATGGCTTTCATCCCAAGTCCGACGATGCCGAGGGTCGCAAGAGCGCCGATAGCAGGCGCGAGAGTGGCAGCAATGCCTGTGATGCTATTTGCGGCAAATTGACCAGGACTCATCATCGCAGATGGAGCGTTTGCGAGTGCCTGGGATTCAATGTCGCTTGGAACGTTGAGATTATTCATTGGGTGTTTGTGTTCTCCTTATTATAGCAGAAATGGCTTGCGTTCGCCATGAAGGCATTCTCTACTTTCTTTGTCTGCCCGACAAAGAAAGTAGCAAAGAAAGCGCACCGAAAACGAATCCCACGCTCCTTCG
>JAYTPR010000239.1:0-1256 GCA_043747095.1 Candidatus Peribacterales bacterium | reverse complement strand
GGAAGGATGCCTCGATGACTGCCCCATCATGAAAGAACCTACACAACCAAGCTCACCAGTTTCCCCGGAACATAAATCTCTTTTTTGATCTCGCCAGTCAAATACTTCTGCACGTTCTCCAGTTCCTTGGCCATCTTCAAAATGGATTCTTTCGGCTCGTCTTTGGAAACGACCAAGTCACCACGAACTTTACCGTTCACCTGCACAACGACAGTGACTGTGGATTCCACAATGAGTGCAGGATCAAACGTTGGCCATGCTTGATTCACAACAAAATCTTTCTTGTCAGCCGTAGCCTCGGCGGAGGTTGAGCCGCCAAGTTTCTCCCACATTTCTTCCGCGAGATGTGGCGCGAGTGGAGATACGAGAAGTGTAATCGTTTTTCCCATTTCTTCTGAGAACGACTCCTCTTTCTCGATCGCGTTGAGTAGTTCCATGAGCGCGCTGATAGCCGTATTGAAATGGAGCGTCTCAATGTCCTCGGAAACTTTCTTGATTGTTTTATGAAGAATAGCCAATACTTGCGGTTTATCTTGTATCACTTTTTTGTTCGATTTTTCCGTGACGGTCTTGAAGAGGCGCTGCACAAAACGTGAAATTCCTTTGATACCGGTATCACTCCAGTCGCCGCCGTCCGTGAACGGACCCATGAACATGAGGTACATACGGAAGACGTCGGCACCGTTCCACTCTACAAACGAGTCAGGGCTTACGACGTTACCTTTGGACTTACTCATCTTCGCCCCTTGGTTTGTGATGAGCCCCTGATGCACAAGTTTCTGAAATGGCTCTGAGTGGGAGACGTGTCCAAAGTCCTTGAGCGCCATCATGACGAAACGCGCATAGATGAGATGCATGCACGCGTGCTCGGGTCCACCGATGTACATGGAGACAGGCATCCACTTTTTCTCAAGTGCTGGGTCAATAAATGTTTTCGGGTCACCCTCCATGAGGTAGCGAAGATAGTAGAAGCTGGAACACACAAACGTATCCATCGTGTCGAACTCCGGCCTCCAGCCTTTTCCAAAAATCTTTTCGGTACGCGCAATGAATTCTGTGGACTCTGTGAGCGGAGACTTTCCCGTCGGCTTGAACTCCACGTCCGTCGGCAGCGTCCAGGGCAAGTGCTCTTCTGGCACTGGGTGCGGCTTGCCTTCGGGGTCATAGACAATAGGAATAGGAGCACCCCAATAACGCTGGCGCGAGACGAGCCAGTCGCGGAGACGATACTGAATCGTGGGTTTTGCGATCTTCAT
>JAYTPR010000238.1:0-2990 GCA_043747095.1 Candidatus Peribacterales bacterium | reverse complement strand
ATCATAAACTATTACGGATAAAACGTCGCGAGGTAACATCATTTACCACAAAATTCCCCGTGGTCGCGACGCAGTCTTCGCACGCTCCTGATTTGCATGTGTCTGCGACCTGCGTGCGAGCTGACGGTAAGCGTCTGCATCGGCAGGGTACATTTCAGCCAGAAGGTCGCAGAGTGCAACGAGGTCTTCCACGTTTCTGCCAAGCGCAATGAAGTGCGTGTTTTCGGCAATGGCTAGACCGAACTCGTTCAGTAGCATATCGAACTCATGACGGCGCATGCGCATCTCATCGGCATCCTGATCGCGTAGTAAATAGATAAGCCCGCGCGTGATACCGATGTCATTATACTTGGCGTAGTCGTACGCTTTTTCGTACGCGCGAAGCGCATCCTGTCGCTTATTCCAACGAAGATAAATGTCGCCAAGAAGCCTCCACGCACGACCATCCTGGTCGTTGTAACCAAGCGAACGATCCAGCGCCTCCTCTGCTTGCGGTAACTGATTCAAAGCAAGCAGCATCGCACCTCGTGCAAGCCATGCATCACGAGGGAATAGTGACTTATCTGTGAGTGCATACCAACGCAGTGCCTCAAGTGCTTGGCCATTTGCTTCAGCACGACGCGCCCGAGAAGACATCGCAAGATTCGCACCCTCAAAGAAGGCAAAAAGCAGCAGTGCAAAGGCGACAAGCATCTCAAGACGTCTACGCATTTTTGAGCGAGAGGCGCTTGGTTGAGATACCAAAAGACCCATGCTAAGCCACAACGGCAAAGCGATGCCGACAAACTGAAGATTGTAATCAATGAGGTTATGCGCAACGACACCAGCCACTGCAATCATCAGAAAAAATTCGATCGGAACTGCTGAACCTTTGCGTCGAAGAACGCGGAAGCCGGACAGCACCGACCAAAGGAAAACAATCCCAAGAAGAATTGCTGCAGGAAGACCACGTTCGGATGCATACTTCAGAAATACATTGTGTGGATGATCGGAGGTTTGCAAAACGCCTTTCTGAATATGTGTCTGTATAAATCGGAAGGAATACGGCCCCCATCCGAAGACCGGCTTCTCTAACGCAAGTGTCGTCGCTTGGTTCCAAAACGCTTTTCGCTCAGACACCGACGACGTGCCTTCATCTGCTGAGAAGGTAGCCTTTCGAACCACTGACTGCACATCGTGAAACCTGTCTCGAATGGAGTTGATGCCAACAAACAAAATGACAGATGTAAGAACTGCTGACGCTAGGACGACCGGTACACGCCTCCATCGAACTAAACGGCGCTGAAAGACAACCGCCAGAAAGCCTAAAAGAATGATCTGACCCGCGAGTGCGACAAAGCCGCCGCGAGAGTAACTAAGGAGAAGACACGCAAGTACAAAGCCAAGGATGACCCCCTTCATCCAGTCATAGCGAAGTACGGCAGGGAGTTTCTTTTCTTCACGCGTAAAGATGACCCACAAAAGTAGAGGCCACATGAGAAGAACAAACTCAGCCCATGCATTCGGCCAGTAGTCAGTGTGAAACCGATGATCGAAAAACGTTCCAACAAATCTGCTCACCGGTTGCAAGACATACACCGCGATGCCAACGCCGCACGCAAGAAGCCCAGCAAAAGATATGGTCTGAGCAAAGTGTCCGGCGAAACGCTCATCATCCTGGCGCCTTGCAGCTGCCCACAGTAGAAAGAGTATAAGTGACGCAGTCTGCAGTACTTCATCAAAGCCGTAGTTCTGCGTGCTTGAAAAAATGAAACTCGTAACCGTCCATCCAAGAAGAGCAAGAAGGAGTACCAGGAAAAACCCCGACACGTGAAGGCTCTTTGCCTTCCTTGAAAAAAAGATGACGCCACCAGCAAGTAGTGCCTGCAGCCAGACAGCATCCAAGGCCTTTCCCCCTTTCCACACAATGATGACTACGAGAAAGGCGAGTACGATCTGCTCGATGGTCGGTTTCAGGTTTCGCACATCCAAATGGTACCCCAGAGAGTCGCAAGCCGGAACCGGAAGGATTTTCCGGACTAGGCAGGGTAGAATCATGCGGACTCCCCTCCCCTCTTTCGTGCTTCTCACCTACGTCAAACTGCTCAAAGAACTCGTCACGCAGGTACGAAACTGGCCTGTGTATTTCCTGAATCGCTTCGGATTCCTCAAGGGAAACGTTGATTACCGTCTCAGAAACGGCATGACCATTACCACCAGACCGTACTGCATCGACGGCTCGGCGCTCAATGAAGTGTGGTTTGACCACGGCTACGACCCGAACGCGTTTGGTGTGCCTTTCGATTGGTCAAAAGCAAAGAACATCATCGACGTCGGAGGACACATCGGAACATTTACATTATTTGCAGCGGCAAAGGCGCCGCAAGCAAACATCGTAACGCTTGAGCCAGAGCCTGGAAACTTTGCAGTGCTGTCCGGAAATATTGCACAGAACGGGCTCCTGTCTCGCATCACTCCACACAACATGGGGCTTGGTAACGGCCAGAGCATCACGCTCTTTACATTTCCAGGGGACAGAGGCGGCAACTCCGTATTCCGTACCGAAGAAGGTGGCGTACCGGTGACGATCGAAACCATGTCGCTCAAAGACATTTTCGAGAAACACCACATTGATATCTGCGACTACGCAAAGATCGACTGCGAAGGTGCCGAGTATGACGCGTTGTATGAGCTCGCTGCGGAATACTTCCCCAGAATCCGGATGATCGGCATGGAGTATCACCACTTCTCCTCCAATCCTTCGCATACTCCAGATAAGCTCCAAGCTCACCTGGAGAAAAACGGCTTCACTGTAAAACGTCATAAGAAATCCATGATGCTAGCGTTCCGCTAATCACGTTTTCTCAGTCTTATGCCGACCAGTGCGAAATCAAAGAAATCGGCAAAGAAAATACGTCTGAGAATATTGGTCATTGCACTAGCACTCACTGTGCTCCAAGTCGTCATCGTCATGATGTTGAACGAGCAAGAGACTATAGTCACTCGTTACT
>JAYTPR010000237.1:0-1658 GCA_043747095.1 Candidatus Peribacterales bacterium | reverse complement strand
AGACCGAGCTCGGAATCCTTTTTCTGAAGTTCAATGATCGTATGCGCCGTCATCGTAGGGGCACCAGTCTCGGCATCGATGTGGATATCACCCATCGTTTCCGGATCAATGAATCCGTCGTCGGTAGCGATGACAGGAAATGAGCGCGGCATAAAAGGGAGCGAGTGTACGGAAAAAGCGGCTGCTACCGCAACCGCTTTCCTTTCGATGCTGCTATGGTGGCTACTCGAAGCCGATTAATCCTTCTTCGACTTCGTAGCCGTCTTGCGAACCGTGTGTGAGGACTTGCGGACGTTTCCGACGGCACGCTTGGCCTCTTTCACCTTGGCGCCGAGAAACTTCTGCACCTCATCTTTGGCGGAGCTGTAGTAATCCTGGACGTAGCTCTTGCCATCGGCAATGCGGTCATCCAAGCCGTGCTGCTCTGCAAGCTGACGAACCTCTTTCGCGACGACCTGGCCGTCTGTAGAAAGGTGCTTACCGAGAATTTTGGCAGCTTCCGTAGAGTCTTTTGCGTCCATCATCTCTGTACGCAGTTTCTTGTTGCTGAAGACGTAACCGGCCATAGCACCGCCGAGAGTCCCCAGAAGGAAGGTAAGTTTTTTCATGGGATTATGGGGTAAAGAAGAGAGGTGAATACTAGCATTGTAGACGCGTGGTGTCACGAAACGTTACGTGGAAAACGCTTGCGTAGCTCCGCAAGTTGCGACTGAGTAAGCACTGTCAGAAGATCGCTGTCGGAAGCCTCAATAACGCCATCAGCTGAACCAAAGCGCTTCAGTAGTACGGGGCGTGTCTGATACCCTATTCCAGGCACTTCATCCAATTTGGAATGTGTCATCGTCAGATCGAGTCGTTTCTCACGCCGAGCGTTTGCAAAACGGTGCGCCTCATCACGAACGCGCTGCAAGAGGAACCGCGCGGGAGAATCCGTGGGGACGATAAGGGGGGGAGACTCAGCAGGCAGGAAAATTTCTTCCTCGCGCTTGGCAAGGCCCGCCACTGGAATATTGAGTCCCAGAGCGTCCAAAGCCTCTTTTGCAGCCGATAGTTGGCCTTTTCCTCCATCAATAAGGAGGAGGTCTGGATGATCCGTAAACGAGTCATCCGGTTTTTTCTTCGCAGTCTGATACATCATGATCATGCCGGGCAAAGCCTTTGGATTTTCCTTCGCACATTCGTCTAATTTTTTCTGGAGCGGTTCGGGCGGTATTTCGATCTGCTGAAATCCGAGCTCAGCGAAGAATTCGAAGTCGGCATCATCCGCCGCGTGAACGTAAACTTTCCCTTTTGTGAGCTGTTTGAGTGTCATCTTTGCGAGAACATTTTTCAATTTTGTTTTCACATATTCATCTTTCACCCAGAGTGAACGAAGGCACAAATACTTTCCGGGATACTCGAAGATACGACAGAAACCGACAATCTCTTTGTCTTTTCGTGCGACCGAAAACTCTTTCAAAGAAATTGCATCTTTTCCGATGTCACATGCCTTGTTTTCCCGCATCCCTTCAATGATTTTTTCATCTCCCTTCTTTGCCTTTCCGATGACGATTCCATCTTTTCTCAAGCGTTCGATGAGTGTTTTGAGATCGTCTGTCAGATAGTTCAGTCTGCGGCGAAGTGTTTCTTTGATCGATTTGTAGTCGTCGATCGTGCCG
>JAYTPR010000236.1:0-6453 GCA_043747095.1 Candidatus Peribacterales bacterium | reverse complement strand
CATTTCCATCACCGATCGATGCGTTTAGCGCGACGCTTGAGAGTATGTCATTTGAGTACAGTGCCAAAACATCGTCAGGTTGGACGGCGTGGAGCGTCTACGAGAGTGACGGTGACGTCAGTGTCGGTGACGAATCCGAACTCATCATGCTTCCTCGTGGCACCGTAGCGCTTCGCGTGCGCGGCATTGCCGATGCGAATGTCATTCACCCGATCTCAGTCTCGCATGAGCCTGTCAAAACACGTGTTGCGGCCGTGTCATCCGTCGCTATGCCGTCCGTCATTTCACGCAGTGACTGGGGAGCCACCGAGGATTATTTGTTCAAAGCACCCGTTACTCAAAATGCTCCCAATGACGTCGCTAAGGGGGATACAGGCGGAAATACCACTGCCGTGAGCCAGCGTGTGAAAGACTGCCAATCCGCCCAACAGAACTATCCTGGTGAATTTTCTCTCGCCTCGACCGTGAAACAAGATGCACAAGGCCGCGCCTATCTTTGGCCCATGCAGTACAGCAAAGAAGTGAAACTGCTTGCCGTGCATCACTCGGCACTCGTCATCAAAGATGATCCTCGTCCGGCCGTGGAACGCGTGCGCGCACTCTACAAATATCACGCTGTCACGAACGGTTGGGGTGATGTGGGTTACAACTTCCTCATCGACGAAGAGGGCAAAGTCTACGAAGGCAGGCTCGGCGGCAAGTATGTCGTGGGGGGACATGCGTACTGCAACAACGTGGGAACGCTCGGCATCGTCATGATGGGAAATTTTGAAATCGAACAGCCGAGTGAAGCGCAGGCGAAGGCACTACAGCGTCTGCTTGCGAGCCTCGCGAAGGATTACAACATCGATGTCACGAAGTCCGTGCAATTCCACGGCAAAAAATTCGACTCCCCCATCGTTCGACATCGCGATCTCCTTTCCACACTGTGCCCCGGCTACTATCTTTCGGAAGCCTTTGGCCAAGTCGTGAAGAACGTCCAAACAGGCAATCTGAACGCTTCCGTGGTCTTCCCGAAGAAGTCCTCCTCGTCCTCCTCCAGCGCCCCCAACGTCATTCTGAATTCTGACGATGCGCTCAGGCCAGCCCCTGGCATTTCATTCATCGGACGTAACTCTGTTTCCATTAATCCGGGTGGAAAACAGAGACTGAGCTTCATGTACACCGCAGATCAGTCCGGTGCGTACGAAGGTAAAAAAGTTGCTGACGTGAAATTGTCCGATCAGCGCATCAAGCTGTGGCTTGATGATGGCAGAGTGCACATTCCAATCACGAAAGGCGTGCTCTTACAGTCCGATCTTCCTGCATTTGAAACGGCGAGCTTGCAGCTCATCGTCCAGTCGCCGATGGATGCTGGTGTGTACTCCATGGATATCGGTGGCATTCATTTCACACTGTCTGCATCCGGCAGGCGCACGCGTAGTGGTGAGTACACAAATCCGTTCAGCGGTAACAATGCGATGATCGTCGTGCCGACGTCTGTACCAAGAAGCACTGCAGTTGTTTCGCGTGTACGTCCGCAATCTCGCATGTCATCACAGTCCGCATCGTCACTATCATCATCGATGTCATCATCGGCATCGTCGTCGTATTCGTGGTCGACGGTTGTACCGACTGCATCATCCAACGTATCCAAGACCATTCGCATTCGTCTGAGTGCAGGTGCCGCTCCTTCCATCGTGTTTTCTGATAAAGGCTCCATGAATGGATCGGTGGTAAACGGTGGTACGACGTTTGATCTTTTACCACGCGGTAGCGAGTGCGAAGTGCGATCAAGGGGTGAGAGAATGACGTCTGACTCAGTTCTTAGGTTTTCCTCATCTGTAAGCGGTATTCTTACGGTATCTGGCATTGCAGGAAAGACGCGATCATATCGTGGCACACTCGAGTGTCGCGTGATCAACGGCACACTCGCTCTCATCAACGAATTGCCGATCGAGGACTATATGGCTGGACTCGCCGAAGAGCCGGATTCTGAGCCGTACGAAAAGCAGCGCGCATTCGCTATCGCAGCTAGGACGTACGCCGCGTATTACACTGATCCTGCGAATCGTAAATTTCCGGGCATGCCCTACGACGGTTCGGATGATCCTGCGCTCTTTCAGGTGTACTCAGGCGTAGGCTTTACTGCCGCAAACCCAAACTGGTTGCGTGCTGCAACGAGTACGCAGGGTGAGGTACTCATGATCGGCGGCAAGCTCATTAAGCCTCCGTACTTCAGTTCCGATGACGGCCGTACAAGGAGCCCTTCTGAGGCCGGTTGGAAGAACTTTCCGTTCGCTGAGGTGTTCATCTCAAAGCCGGACCCTTGGTGCGCTGGTATGACGCTACGAGGTCATGGCGTGGGCATGTCTGGTTGTGGCGCCAAGGGGCAAGCGCTGGAAGGCAAAAGCGGCGAGCAAATTCTGCAGTACTACTATCCGGGGACACTGCTCGGACGCCTCTAATTAGTTCAGCACGCTTTTTTCAGTGCTCAGACGTTGACGGATCATGTGGAGGCGCCTTCTGATAGTGCCGCTTGGTGGGAAGCGTCCGCTGTCACAATCAGGAATGCCTGTCATCTCCGCAATACTCAGGCCTTCCACGTAAAATTCGTTCAACATCTGTTGATCGAGTGGATTTTCTAATTGCTCAATGATCCGGCTGACGATCACAGATGGATCGTCATCACGCTCTTCCATCATTGTGTCACGTGAACTGAGCCACGGTAGAGTATTTTCATCTGGAGCAAGCTCTGAAAAGCAGAGAAGTTTTTTCGTTCGGGTCTGAAAACTACGCGCGATATTTTGCGTGATAGTTTTTAGCCAGCCAGGAAGTGCAGCTGGGTCTTCGAGCTGATCCAGCTTTTGCATAGCCTGAATGAACACTTGCTGAGACAAATCATCGATGTCGTTTGCGCGAATACCACAATGAAATAGGCAATTTCTCACGAGAAGACGGTAGTGTTGATAGATCGTGCTGAACGACTCGTTTCCATCCGTATGCGAAAGCGCAGCGCGCACCATCGACACGTTGTCTGTGGATGGCACTCTGCCTGGATCAGTATCATTCTCAAGATCCATATTTATACGATACGACGATTGCAACCGCGCTCAATCTTTTTTTCGATGCAGGTCATATTGCGGCTTATTTCTGCGATAAAGTCGATGCCATTGTGCGTCCTCTATGGTAGAATTCAGTCATGAAACGCGTCACATTCCTCATTGTCTCATGCGCTTTCGTCAGTGCGTGTTCGTCCGCTCATCCGGATCTTGGTTGGCGTGAGTCGACGTTGTCCGAGAGCACCAAAACATACCGCATCTCCGGTGCGTATCCGGTGGTCGTCGGTCTTCCCGAGGCAGATCAGTCCAATGTGAATGCGGCAATCAAACAGCTCACCGAAGAAACGTTGTCAGATTTTCGAAGAACTACAGCGGCCATCCCGCAGGCAAAACTGAAAGGCAAAGTAAGCACACTCAAAGTCACCTACGAGCGAGCGACACTTGCGAGTGATCTCGTAAGCTTCGCACTGAATATCGAATCATCCATTGCGGGAGCAGCGAATCCAAATTCATACGTACGCACATTCAATTACGACTTTCAGAAGCACTCTCTCATCTCGATCGACTCTCTTTTGCCCGATCTTGAAGAGGGTCTTCAGGAATTGTCTGGTAAATCTCGTGCCATCCTCACAGAGGCCGCACGGACGAGGGGTACATACAATCAAAATACACTGGAACTTATTCTCGCGGGGACATCACCAGAAGTCGCGAACTTTAATTCGTTCCTGATGGAATCAGGTTCCATTATTTTTCTTTTTAGTCCGTACCAAGTGGCACCAGGTTCCGAAGGCACGCAAAGAATTTCGATTCCTATGAATACGCTTCGATAAGTTCTACTTAGGCTGTCGCTGCACTCAAAATGCCAGCACTATGATGAACTTGGTCATCTCGTGTGATTGGGCCGACTGAGTGAAATTGATCGAGAATGATGCAAGGTTCACCGACAGACTGCCTACTCGCTTCAAATGCATCGAGTTTTGGCTGCGTGCCACGACCGGCTGCAGCATGTTCTGCGAGCGTTGCTCGAATGCAGTCTGCACATGTATCGGTACATGTTTTTATGGTCGTAAATGCAGGGCCATCACCACAATCTAGAGATGTCACACTCGGCCCGTATTCACATCCTCCTGGGCATAGAGCGCGAGCCTTTGCTTGAAAATCCATCCATTGTTCATGTGCGTTGACGGGCATGGGGAGGTGAGAGGAAGGGGTGCAACTGAATACGTTATCCCTATTTCCCCAGTATTCAATCGAAAAAAAGGGCTCCGCGCGGGGAGCCCTTCTGGATGCGCAAAACGTGCCTTACTTCGCGGCGCTTAGAAGCTGATCTAGTCGATCGCACTTCTCCCACTTCACATCAAGGTCTTCACGACCCATGTGACCATAGGCAGCGACCTGGCGGTACTGTGGCTTCAGGAGATCAAGGTCTTTGATGATGCTGGCAGGACGGAGATCGAAGACCTGAGAAACGGCTTGCTCAAGGGCTCGATCCGAAATCTTGCCTGTGCCAAATGTATCAACGCGGAGTGATACAGGAGCCGCGACACCGATGGCGTAGGCCACTTGCACCTCACACTTCTTCGCGAGGCCAGCTTTCACAACGTGCTTGGCGACCCAGCGCGCAGCGTAGGCAGCAGAGCGGTCAACCTTGCTTGGGTCTTTACCGGAGAAAGCGCCTCCGCCGTGACGGCTGTATCCGCCGTACGTATCCACGATGATCTTGCGACCCGTCAGTCCGCAGTCGCCAGGAGGGCCACCGATGACGAAACGTCCGGTTGGGTTGATGTGGAAGATCGTATCTTTATCGAGGTAGCTTCCGCATACCGGTTCGATGATGTGCTTCTTGATGTCCTTGCAGATTTGATCATGCGAGACGTGATCAGAGTGCTGCGTAGAAATAACCACGGTCTGCACACGCTTCGGAGTTCCGTCATCGTTGTATTCGATTGTGACCTGACTCTTTCCGTCCGGACGAAGATAATCCAATCCTTTCGACTTACGAACTTCCGAGAGCTTCCTCGTGAGTTTGTGCGCCATGCTGATAGGCATCGGCATGAGCTCTGGAGTTTCGTCACACGCAAAGCCGAACATGAGCCCTTGGTCTCCTGCACCCTGTTCTTTCGTCGCGGTTTTCTCAGCGGTCACACCTTGGTCAATGTCCGCACTCTGCTCACCGACACACACCATGACGGCGCATGCCTTGTGATCAAATCCGAAAATACCGTCGTTGTATCCAATCTCCTCGATGACTTTGCGCGCGACGTGTGCCATCGGGATATAGGTGCTCGTGCTGATTTCACCAGCGATGACGACGAGGCCGGTCGTTGCCAGACACTCGCATGCAACGTGCGACTTCGGGTCTTTGCTGAGTGCGTAGTCGAGCACGGCATCCGAAATTTGATCGCACAATTTATCTGGGTGACCCTCGGTCACCGATTCTGATGTGAATAAAGAGGACATGGAATGAAAGGAAGAAATAAAAGACACCACTTCCGTGCGAGGAGTAGTGATCGTTTCTTCCGAGTCACTATCGTCCCTCCGCTTGGAGGCTGGTATTCCCACCTTCCCGAGTCTTCGGGGGTTGGGGGACGCGTCGGTAGCGGGCCAGTTCCCATGCGCGTCTCTCTGGATAGGCGGTGATGTCGAAACGGAGTGTATCCGGTCGTTTTGCCGCAGCGCAAGCTGTCGTGGCGAAAATCGTCAAAAAATGCTATAATTATGAGAAAAATACATATTCACTTTTCGTCTCACTGATGCCGTCACATCACAATGCGCCGAGCGAAGAACCGGGCGAGAACATCGAGGGTGCAGCCGAGCCTGCTCTTGAGCTGGATAACGAGACGCAGGCGCTCCTTGATAAAATTAAAAACAGAACGAGAGATGAATATGTCGCGCTGGATTTGAGCGAGCTTGCGCACAGGAATATGCCTGCCGCACTGTCGATTCTCCCGCGAGTGATCGCGGATAACGGATTGTCACAGCAGTTCAAGGAGCGTCTCACACGCTTTTTATTTACCGAAGAGCAGCTTCGTGAAGCCGCCGTGACCGCAATGTGTCTACTGGTGGAAGACGGCTATTACTCCGTGCAACCAGGCTATACCAGCTACCGAACGGAATGGCACAACATGAACTATCGGATGGGGGGCATCATCCATTTCGCCGGACTTGAAGCGTCTCCGCGTCGTGGCGAGATGATTGCAGTCCTGAAGAAACTGCTCATCGATGGATATCGATACGGCCATCGGGATGCACCGGGAGATGTCCACAGGATGTTGCGAGAACTCGGTGAGGACGTACCGGTGGAAGAGATCACCGCGAGCGTTAACGCGGAGCTAGAGGACGCGCTCAAGGCCGTGGTGGAGGGCACTGACGAATACAACAAGAAAGAATCGACCATCATGAATCTTTCGAG
>JAYTPR010000235.1:0-1811 GCA_043747095.1 Candidatus Peribacterales bacterium | reverse complement strand
GCGATGAAGCTGTCCTCAGTTTCACCGGAACGGTGGCTTGCAACAGAGTTCCATCCAGTCGCCTGACACATCTGAATCGTTTCAACAGTCTCCGTAAGTGAACCGATTTGGTTGAGCTTGATGAGCACGGCGTTTGCAGACTTCTCAGCGATTCCCCTCTTTACGCGCTCGGTGTTGGTGACAAAGAGATCGTCACCCACAAGCTGTACCTTGTCACCAAACTTGGTCTGCATCGATGCAAAGCCCGTCCAGTCGTCCTCGCTGTGACTGTCTTCGATGGAAACGATTGGATACTTCGCGATGAGGCTTCCATAGAAATCAACAAGCTCGGAGGAATTCATCTGCTTGCCATCGACCGTGTACACACCACCTTTGCAGTACTCGGACGCCGCACAGTCGAGAGCGAGCTGAACCTTGCCTGCGTAGCCTGCCTTTTCGATGGATTGCATCAGCACGGAGAGTGCTTCATCAGACGACTTCACGTGAGGCGCGAAGCCTCCTTCATCACCAACGGCCGTAACGTGACCTAGGTCTTTCAGGATTTTCTTGAGTGTGTGGAAGATCTCAGCGCCTGCGCGGAGAGCCTCGGAGAACGTCGAGAATCCGGTTGGGACAATCATGCATTCCTGAAAGCTCAAACCGGAGTCAGCGTGAGCGCCTCCGTTGATGACGTTCATCATAGGAACCGGAAGGTTCACAGCGTGCTTGGTACCGAACTGGGACGCGAGGGACTTCCAGAGCGACTGCTTTTCATTCACAGCGCGTGCGCGTGCAACAGCCATGGAAACACCAAGAATAGCGTTGGCACCGAGAACAGACTTGTTCGGCGTGCCGTCGAGTTCGAGCATCGCGCGGTCTACCTTCCTCTGATCAGCAACGTCCATACCCTTGAGCGCTTTCGCAATCGGGCCATTGACGTTGGCAACCGCTTTGAGAACGGACTTACCGAGGTAGACGGACTTGTCACCATCTCTGAGCTCAAGTGCTTCGTGCGTTCCTGTAGATGCTCCGGAAGGAACCGCTGCGCGACCGAACGAACCGTCCGCGAGGACGACTTCTGCTTCGAGTGTAGGGTTACCGCGAGAGTCGAGGATCTGACGAGCCTTGAGTGAGGTGATGGTGGACATAGAGGGCATGGGAAAAAGAACGTCGAGATACTAGCGACTCAGAGCGGTTTGCTCCATGGTTTTTACTTGCCAACAACAACCACGACTTTTTCGCCATTCTCCACGTCTCCCCCATTCCAGTCGTGAATGGCTCCAATGAGCACATCCCACGAGTACGCGTACTCTTTGCCACGCTTCGTTCCCGGATCATTGGTGATGACGTAACCATTTGCGGTATACCCACGAAGGACGAGCATGTGATACCTGGGACCCGGTGCCGTGAAGTACGGGTTACCAAGCTGCTGTCCGGCAGCTGGAACGATGACGAGCTTGCCCTCGGACAAGACTTTTTTGAGGTCATCAGCCGTAGGGTTCTTCAGAAGTTTTGCAGACAGTGATGGATCTTGATCATGCAGAAGCGTGATGATTTCAGCGGCCGTATCATCGACCGGAAATCCGAGCGCAGTATTTCTTTCAACGAGTGCTTCGATATCCACGTTTGCCTGCTCCGGAGTACCGAGAGACTTTCCCTGAAAGTATCGAATGACCATGAGAACGCTCGCTTCTTCACAAGCCTCTTGGTGTACTTCATCCCAATTTGCGAGTGGCGCCTGCGATGTAAACGGGACATCCCAATTGACGGAACCACGAACGGACGACGCTGGAGGCGTAGCAGAAAGAGACGACGAAACTGACGATGAAACG
>JAYTPR010000234.1:0-6998 GCA_043747095.1 Candidatus Peribacterales bacterium | reverse complement strand
ACTGTGTACACAAAAAGCACGAGTCCACCGGTGACGAGTGCTGCTCCTGGAAGATCAAGATCGTGATGCTCAGACTCTTGCCGCTCATGCGGCAATAGTTTTGCGATAGCAATGGAGATCGCGATGCCAATCGGAACATTGATGAAAAAGTTCCATCGCCAGTTCAAATACTGCGTGAGCACTCCACCAAGAAGCAAGCCTACTGCGGCTCCTCCGGTCGCTACCGTTGTCCAGTGTCCAAGTGCGCGGTTTCTCTCCTTGCCCTCTGCAAACGTAATGAGCACCACAGAGAGTGCTGCTGGAGACATCAAAGCTGCGGCTACTCCCTGCGCTGCTCTGAAGACAATGAGCATTGTCGGTGATGTGGAGATACCGATAAGAAACGAGAGAATCGTAAAACTTCCGAGACCGACAAGTAAGACACGACGATGCCCGAAGATATCGGCTGCGCGACCACCAAGAAGAAGAAAGCCTCCAAATGTCAGTGCATACGCAGTGACTACCCATTGCAACGATGCTGCATCAAACCCAAGGGACTGCTGTATTGCTGGAAGTGCCACATTTGTAATGACAACATCAAGCACCACCATGAACTGTGCGACTGCAACCAAGCAGAAAAGAAACCACGGGGACTTTGTATGCATAGATGTGTGGGATTAGTGAAGAACTAAACAATTTTACTGATCACAGACAAGAAGACAAGATATTTAGGAATAATCACAACGTCATACCCTTCTGTTCAACGTTGCGACAATTGATTGTCCTACCCTAGAGTCTTTCCGTGCCCACTCCTGTCATCATCGTGCTAGGAGCCGGTTTGGAACACCGACATTTTTCGGATCCTCCCCGCATGTGGATCGGTCTTCAGACGCGTCTACGAGCCGAAGCTGCTGTGACTTTATGGAACAAGAATTCTACATCTCTTATTCTCTGTAGTGGCGGAAGGACGACGCCAAACACTCCTTCTGAAGCAGAAGCGATGAAAGATTGTATGACGAATGCTCCGTGGAATATCCCTCATGAGTCCATCCTGACTGAAAACAACTCAATCGAAACTGCAGAAAACGTACGGAATGCTGTGAAACTTTTACGAACCAAAGGAATTTCTACCGCATCGGTGACACTCGTAGCAGGCAGACGGCATATCCGTCGTGCTGGACGATATTTCATTGCGTACGGCATCCATGTAGAAGAACGTACGGCATCCAGCATACTTGGAATACACCCCGAATACGTGTCGTACACAGATCAGTGCCGTGAAATGATACTCACCTTGCTGCAGATCATCGACAGAAAAGGATATATTCCAACATGGATCAAGGGTCGCGGTAGAAAAATCTGATGATAAGATAAGCCCAATGAAAAAGCGTCCTACAACTGTCGATGTCGACGACCTCATGCAAACAAATTGCAGATATGTCCTTACGGAACCAGAAGGCGAAAACTTTGATCCCTTGTTTCAGCCTGAGCTCACACCGAAACAAATGCTCACCCTTGGAATATTCGGAGGAAAATACATGACAGACTGCAGGAAAGAATTTCCACGTGATTGGTTTACAAATGCAAAGCTGTGTCACGAGCAACATGATGCAAAACTCAACTGCTTCGGTATCAATGCAAGTCAGCCATTGTCGGTCTGGCGTCAAAAAGGATGGATCCACCCAGCTGATCCGCGTGGATGGTTCCAGTGGTACTGCCGCTACTACATGGGACGCAGAATGCCCGAGGAAGATTCTAGGCAAATCAAGCGATGGCGAGCGATCCAAAGGCACATCGCGCAGATTCGTAAAGGATGCCATCCTGGAGACCTCAGCTGCAGACGCAGACAACGCCAAGCAGTTCTGCATTGGGCATACGACTCACGAAAAATATAGCTATTTGATTTTATAGATGACGAGAAGCGTCGATTTAAGACGCTCAATGGAAAATACAGGGGCTTTCAATTCGCGATACGCACGCGCATCTGTATATTTAGTAAAAAACATGACGTAGTGAGACTCTTTCGAGCACTCAAAGACAAAATCATCCCTCCATGGATACCACGTCACGAGCACGCCAGCCGTCGGTACACAGATAATGGGATTTTGTTGAGCATTCTCTGTGAGCCACTCCATGCCCTGCTTATAACTTGAGCCCCAGTACTCAATTTGAAAAGATTCATCAAGATTGCTGTGATATGCGAGCTGCAAAAGCTCACTGCGATAGGAGCCTTCAAATGGATGTAATGCTAAAACTTGAGTGATGAGCGAAAAGAATACGAGTCCGATAAAGACTTTTCCTGATATTGGATTTTTTGATTTTCTCTTCAGAAGCACAAGTAATTGCTGCAAGCCAAGAGCGGACAAAACAGCGACCGCAGGCAAGATAAAATAAAACTGGCGCATGCCGTCGTATCGAACAAGCCCCGGCTTCATGCTGTACAGAAGCGGAAAGACGACCCACAGGAACAGAAGGAGGTACTCGACGTGCATCTGACGAGGTCGTAGTCTACGGGTAGCAGCAGCAAGACCGACAATGCATGAAACAAGCATAAGAAATGGCATGCCCACCGCAAACTCAAACGGAACATAGTAAAACGGCAACTCTTTTCCGCCGTATTCCGTGCCAAAAAACAATACTTTACCCGGCCAAAAATCTTCTTCGAGAAAAAAGTCTACAGATTGCGGGATAAGAGAGAGGTCACCCCATGCACTCGGCCAAAAAAGATACAGTCCGACAACGCTTGCAATGATGGCCAAAAAAAACGTAGGAATCTGACGCCGCAATACTATTGAAGCGGATGATGATCGAATGGCTTTATAAAGCCAAAATATGTACGTGATACCAAACACAGGAGCCATCAGCAGTGCATTGATTTTAACTGCCACCGAAAGACCGAAGAGAAAAGCTGATACCATAAGAAGGCTTCGTGAATTCTTTCGAAGAGCCTGCACAAAGACAGCGGCTGTCAGCGTGATGGCCACCATGAGCGGAATATCTTTGGGATTATAATGAGCATGCGCGATGAATTGTGGAAACAGCACCAAGAAACAGGCAGCAAGAAAACCTGTTTTCTTTCCATCAATCATTTGCCCTAAGGCATACGTAAAGCCAACGGCAAAAGTGGAAGCAAAAACGGTTAAGATATGGTTCGCCTCAACAAATGGCAGCCAATCGCGTGAGTACAAAAACTCAGAGAGTACAAAATTCAGATAAAAATAGAGCGGTCCGTAATGGATGCCATTGCCTGGCATCAGCTCGAGTAGTCGCCTATCCCCTGTTTGCCAAAAGAATGAAAAAATCTTACCCCAGTTACGATGCAGCGGCTCATCCCAGCTCACGCCGTAAGCAGAAATTTGCGTGAGCTGTAATCCAAGATACACAACTGCAAAAAGCACAGGACCCAACCACACCGCACGTGACGAAAAGATCTGGCCGATAATCGCTTTGATGCGCCGCACTCCCATGCATGCTATCACAGGATCACACGACCTGACTGCGTTCCTATCAGGCCAAGCCGACTGCTTTCCTTACTCTCTCTATCGTGGCTTTTGCGACCTTTCTAGCCTTCAACGCACCTGCGTCCGTCACTTCACGAACATAGTCTGGCTTTTTCAGAAGCTCCTCTCGCTGTTGCCGAAGAGGGGCCAAGTAATCCATATACGTCTGAAAAAGTAACTTCTTCGCATCTCCGTAGCCCATACCTCCAGCTTTATACTTCTCCGCTAGTGCAGCGGCCTCGGACTTGGACAGAAAAAGCTTGTGAATATTGTAGACAGCACATGTCTCAGGATCTTTTGGGTCTTCGACACCTTTAGAATCTGTCACGATACTCATGATTGTTTTCTGAACAGCTTTTTCTGGGCCAAAAAGAGGGATGGTATTGCCATAACTCTTACTCATTTTCTGACCATCAATACCAGGTACCACTGCGACCTCTTCTTTGATCACTCCTTCTGGAACCACAAGCACTTTAGCACCATAGGCATTATTGAATTTGATGATGATGTCACGAGTAATCTCAAGATGCTGTTGCTGATCACGTCCCACTGGCACTTTGTCGATATCGTAAAGAACAATATCCGCAGCCTGCAACACTGGATAATTGAAAAGACCTACCGATGCAGCAATCCCCTTCTCCACCTTTTCTTTATAGCTAACGGCTCTCTCCAAAAGACCCATCGGAGTCATGGTGGAAAGAATCCACATGAGCTCCGCATGTTCGGGTATGTCGGACTGACGGAAGATAATTGTTTTCTCAAGATCAAATCCGCATGAAAGAAGATCAAGCATGAGATCATCCACGCTGGATTTCAGCAAAGCGGGATCACGCACGGTTGTGAGCGCATGCAGATCCGCCACCATGATCATTCCTACGTCTGCCTTCTCATGCCATTCGATATTCGGACGTACATATCCGAAATAGTTTCCGATATGAAGTTTTCCAGAAGGTTGGATGCCTGAAAGAATTCTCATACCGAAATGATAGCGCCTCTCTGCAGGCTACGCGACATACAACTTACCTGTTCTCTTTCAGCTTCTTCAAAACCGCGATGAACGTGTACGGCATGGGAGACTCGATAACAATAGGCTTGGCTGTCACCGGGTGCACAAACTCTACTTTGGATGCATGGAGGAAAAAACGCTGCATCTTCAAGAACTTTCCAAAGGTCTTATTTGGCTTATCATCGCCATACACATCATCAAGGATCAAAGGGTTACCCATCATGGACATATGGCGGCGGATTTGATGTTTTTGACCGCGTTCAAAATTTACCTCGACAAGCGAACAGCCACGAAAGCGCTCTTTTACACGATAATTCGTATGAGCAGGCACGTTACCAGTTCCACTTCGAGCGGGGAGTGGAATGTCTACCTCCCCCACATCACGATTTGGCGAACCAGAGACGATAGCAAGATATGTCTTCTTCCATCCTGCAAACTTGGACTCCACAACGATCTTGAGTGTGTTCTTGGTTTTAGCGAATACGACGACACCGGATGTTTCGTAGTCCAGACGATGGATAGGCGCGAGACCTGGGTAATCCTTTCGCAGAAAATCTAGAAGTGGAAGCTTTTGAATCTTTCCCCTGCCCTTCACCACAAGCTCACCACCGAGTTTGGTGACGGCGAGGAGCCATTGGTCTTCATAGAGGATGCGTCCTTTATCGATAGGCATACACTGACTATAGCGGAAAAGCCCTTATATTTGGTCCAAATCCCAACCGCTCCCAAACCTCGGCTCACCGTAGTCGGTTTTCGGATGGCCTTGGGTCGAACGAATGCCAAGGTCGCCGGCAAGTTTCTGACCAAATGTAAAATTGGCTACTTCGTCGTGAAATGACTCGTTCATAAGACGCTTGATAACCCTGATATTTGCAACGATGCGATGAAAATCATCTCCACACTCAAGCGAGAGAGTGCGTGCGATCTGCCACGGTGCTTGTTGCAAGAGTGAGTCAACGAAGACATATGGCATCTCTGCATCCTGCGATGCACTGGAACTTTGAAGTGTATCGGCCTGGATAGGTGAAGACCCTCCAAAAGCGGATGTATCTTCGGATTCTATGCGTTCACCAGTCTGATGGAGAATTGCTGTAGTACTCATACACTAATTATCAACAAATTTATACTTTTGTCAAATACACTCGACCGCCTGATTCTCGCATGTCCCTGTACCATCCTTCCATGCGCAGACTTATTCTCAATGCTGATGATCTGGGGATCAACGAACAACGTAGTCACGGTATTTTCATGTGCAAAGAACAGGGAATCCTAACGTCAGCGAGCCTGATCCCAAATTATCCAGGCAGCGAAAAAGGCGGGCGCGTTGCGCGAGAACGAGATCTTTCGACAGGACTGCACCTCAACCTCACCACAGGATCTCCGATGAGTCGGCATGTCGACATCGAAACGCTCATCACGATTGATGGATATTTTCTTGGCCGAGACACGCTCGAGAGAGTTCTGCGCGAGAAACAGGTCGATATCGTCCACATCGAGCGCGAGCTACGGACGCAGATCGAATGGTTTCTGGACTCATGGGGGCAGCCAACGCACATCGACAGTCATCATCACATGCACATTCATCCGGTCATCGTTCCTATTCTTATTACTTTACTGGATCGGTATGCGATCCCGTTTGTGCGTATTCCAAGTGAACCACCACTCCCCTTTGGGTATCAGGTATCTCCGGCACAATCAGCATTTATTAAAAGCCTCTCAGAGAGAGCTGACATTGCGCGAAAAATGTTTAAGGCACACGGAATCGGAAGCACCGACAACTTCCGAGGTCTGGCATTTGCAGGGAACGCCTCAAAAAGAAATTTTCGTCACATCATCGGACGTCTTCCGGAAGGAACGACGGAACTCATGATGCATCCCGGTAGTCCAAACCCTCAGGGAGAACCATTCGATGCGGACCCACAGAGGCAAACGGAAATGAACGTGCTGCTTGATACGGACGTGCTCAAAGAGTTGGCCGAAAGAGAAATACAGCTCTGTTCATGGGGTGATCTTTTTTAACTGTTGTTATTTTTAGGAACACTTCTGGAGAATCACGAGACCGTTCCAGAACGTAGGGTGACAGTTGCACGCCGTCTTCTGCTCAAAGATACATGTGTAGTTCATATTTTGGCTAAGGAAAGACTTTACGGCATTGCTTGGTCCAGCCCAGTTCGCATCGTCGACAATGATGATGCCACCCGGAACGATGAATGGGGTGGCGAGCATCATCGCATCAAATTGGTTTTTTTCATCGTGCTCGGCGTCGTAGAAGAAAACGCCAATTTTTGCCGTGTGTTTCTTCATGTACTCCTTCCAGTCCGACTGAAAAAACTCATGGTGTTCTGAGCCGAGCTGGAGAAAACGCCGCTCAAATTCATCTCTCGTTCCCCCGAACTCCGAAAAAGAATCGACGCCAATACAGTGCTTGTCAGAATTTGCAGCCATCCCCGCAAAAAGTGAAAAACCTTTCCATACACCGATGTTGTCGGAAACAGCACGACCGTCTGCAGCCA
>JAYTPR010000233.1:0-1864 GCA_043747095.1 Candidatus Peribacterales bacterium | reverse complement strand
GTCGTTCCGGAGCTCAATAATGAGGGCTATTACCAAGCCTCAGATCAGTACAAAGAGATCCTGCGAAAAGGCACAAATGGCTCTCTGCTGTCATTCCCTGTCATGATTCGTGATTCGCTAAAATACATCACGTTTTACAATCGTGGCGTTCCTCGTCTTGATCTCTGCAAGCCTGATGAAAACGGAAGCCCTGCATATTTCTGGCCACTTGGCGCTCGCTCTATTAATTACCGTTGGGAAAAAACGACGGATGGCGCGTTCCGCTACTTGTATCTTCAATCGAATCCTGTGTCGTGGATGTGCGGACTTCTTGGCGTTATTCTGGCCGCTTTCTTTTTGCTCTCCAAAGTCTTGCTGCCTTCCGACAAGCGTTTAAAAAACGGTTACCTGATGCTTGTGTTCTTTGGCATGTACGCAAGCTACATGATCGCCATCGTGCAATTGGATCGTGTGATGTATCTGTACCACTACTTCATTCCACTACTTTTTAGCTTCATCCTCTTCGGACTAGTCGTTGATAACATTGAGTCCATCGGACGTTGGCGTGTCTTTGAGAACAGAAAGATAGTCCTCATGACAGTCCTTGGTCTCGTCATCTTTGCCGCATTCCAGTTCTATCGTCCGCTCACGTATTACGAGCCAATTCGTGATGCTGCGTTCCGCTGGCGTGCCTTTTTCCCGCTCTGGGAGCTCACCTGCGTCGATTGTCAGAAGAAGAGTGGGCTTGTGGTGCCGGTTCCAAAAAACCAGTAAGTCGAGACTGGTAAGCGAAAATGAGGAGGTATACACTCTGTGGGACATTTTTCCCGCTCCACCTTTTTTTATGCGCTTCACTAAAATTGTTGCCACCCTTGGTCCAGCAACAAACTCTGTTGAAAAGATTAAAGAACTCGCTGATCTCGGCATCAACGTATGCCGCATGAACTTCTCGCACGGCGACCACGAATTCCATGGTCGTACGATGGCGAACGCCCGCACCGTCAATAAGATGGGTTACGCGCTGGCGCTCATGCTCGATACGAAGGGCCCTGAGGTTCGCACTGGCGATGTGAAAGAGCCACTCATGATCACGAAGGGTGATCTCGTCGCTTTCACGCCACGCGATGTTACTGGTCTCGAAAAAATGAAGACGGTGAAGGTTAGCTATGACCTCTTCGCAAAGGATGCAAAAGCAGCTCGCTGCATCGTTATCGACAACGGCTCCATCGAGATGAAGCTCGTCAAAGTCGAGAAAGACGTCGTTATCGCAAAGGCTTTGGATAGCGGAAAAATCAGCTCCCGCCGCCACGTGAACCTTCCTGGCGCCTACATCAGCTTGCCGTCTTTCACGGACAAAGACTGGAAGGACATCAAGTTTGGTATTGAACAGAATGTCGACTTCATTGCGCCTTCTTTCGTCAGAAGCGGCGATGATGTCAAAGAGCTCAAAGCTTTCCTCAAGAAACACAAGAGTGAGGCTCACGTCATCACCAAAATCGAGACTCCACAGGCTGTCGAAGATATCGACGCCATCATCGCTCACTCCGACGGCATCATGGTCGCTCGTGGTGACCTTGGTTCTGAGGTTCCATTCGAAGACGTTCCAGGAATCCAGGATGACATCGTGAAGAAGTGCCGCCGCGCTGGTAAGCCGGTTATCGTCGCAACGCACATGCTTGAAAGCATGATCGGAAACCCGACGCCAACTCGCGCCGAGGTGACGGACATCGCATACGCTGCACGTCTTCAGGCAGACAGCACGATGCTCTCTGGTGAAACTGCTGGAGGCATCTACCCAACCAAGGCTGTTGCAGCCATGGCGAAGGTTCTTGCAAAGTGCGAGCTCATCGAACCAACGTATGATCTTCTCATCGACACATCTCTC
>JAYTPR010000232.1:0-1720 GCA_043747095.1 Candidatus Peribacterales bacterium | reverse complement strand
CGGTGCAACCCAGAAACTTCTTTACAACTCTGCAACGGACAAATTCGAATGTGGAACGATCAGCGCATCAGGAACATTCTCTACCGGTAACGTCCTCACCATCGGTGATGCTCGCTACGTGAAGAAGTCCGGTGACACCATGACCGGTCAGCTCGTGATCAATATCACAAATGGAGACCTTAATACGGTAGGGCTCAAGGTTATTAATACTCTCTCTGGAGCCCAGCTACATGCGGAAAGACTCCTCACGTCTTCCGGCATGATTGTCGGTGAAAGCGGAGCACTTCTCGATGGTGGCACATTCTACGTCGACGCTGGAAATAACCGTGTCGCGATCGGCAAAACAAATGCCAAGTCGACACTCGACGTCGTCGGTTCCATCTCCGGTACGTCACTGACGCTCAGCAATCTCCGCAGCTGTGACACGATCGATACCGATGCAAACGGAAACCTGATCTGTGGAAGCGACCAGTCCGCTGGCTCTGGTCTTGATCAGAATACTGCGGATGCTCGCTATGTCCGTAGGTCTGGTAGCACGATGACCGGTGTTCTTGTTATTGATATCACCGGAGGAAATCCGACCACGCTCGGACTCAACGTTCGTAATACGATCTCAGGTTCTAGGCTGCTCATCTCCGGTCACGCCAACATTTCGGGAGCACTTCTCGTCAAAAATAATATCACCACTCTTGGGACTCTTTCCGGTTACAACCTGACGGTGTCTCGCTCTGCTTCCATCTCCGGAACACTCATCGTCAAGACTGGCATTACGTCCAAAGGCTCTGTTTCCGGTTCCACGATTGATGGCTTTGGTCTGGGCTCCTGTAACGGTGCAACGCAGAAACTTCTCTACAACTCTGCAACGGACAAATTCGAATGTGGAACGATCACGGCAGCTGGAACATTCTCTACTGGCAACGTCCTCACGATTGGTGATGCTCGCTACGTGAACGCTTCCGGTGACACGATGACAGGTTCACTCATTGTGCAGGCAACGATGTCCGGCCGCCATCTGATTGTTTCCCAGACCGCCTCTTTCTCTGGAGCCGTTATTGCAGCCACAAACGTTACGGTGAAGGGTACTCTCTCCGGCTCTCGCCTCGTGGTCTCCGGCCATACCAACATCTCCGGAACACTTCTTGTTCTCAATGGCATCACGTCAAAAACCACTGTCTCTGGAGCTAATCTGTATGCCGCCAAGTCCATCACCGGGACTCATCTCTACGTCGCTCAGACATTTGGTGGTGCAGGACTAGCTGATTGTGACACGTCAGGAACCTCCAAACTTCTCTGGGACAGCACAACCAAACGTTTCTCCTGTGGCACTGATTCCAATGCGGGAACTTTCGGTACGGGTAATGTCCTCACCATTAGTGACGCTCGGTACGTCAGGAAGTCGGGCGACACGATGACCGGTGCACTTACGGTGCAAGCTACCATCTCTGGTTCTCGCCTTATTGTTTCTGGTCATGCCAACATCTCCGGCGCTCTCCTCGTCAAAAATAACATTACGTCTCTCGGCACACTTTCCGGTTACAACCTCACGGTGTCCCGCAGCGCTTCCATCTCCGGCACACTCATCGTCAAAACAGGTATTACATCCAAAGGCTCTGTCTCTGGTTCTACCATTGATGGCTTTGGCTTGGGCTCTTGTAGCGGTGCAACCCAGAAACTTCTTTACAACTCTGCAACGGACAAATTCGAATGTGGAACGATCAGC
>JAYTPR010000231.1:0-2247 GCA_043747095.1 Candidatus Peribacterales bacterium | reverse complement strand
GATGCGACAAAGCAGATTAATTTCGCCTTTGCGATAGGCACCCATTTCTACAATCAAAATTCGTTCTGAATCTGTCGGTTCGCTGGAGAGAATTTTTGTCATCCATGCAGCCACACCCATCTCGGTATTCACGCGTTCGGGAGTAGTGAGTGCACCAAGATCTTTCAGGATGTGAGAAAGCATTTCTTTCACTGTGGTCTTTCCCACACTTCCGGTGATGCCGACGACGCGCATATTCGGATGAGCAATGCGAAGTGTTTCTGCACGCTCTAGAATTCTCTGCTTCATCATTCTGTCGATGGGCAGAAAGATCATCCATGCTCCTGCGACAAAAAATGGCGCCAACACTGGCAGGAGAGGTAATGCGTGCGACTTTGCTGCGAACCCGAAGAGTGCTGCCACAAGTAGTAAGCCAAGTGACAGTGCGGTGATGATGATGGCTTTGCGTGTCCACACTGGTGTGCGTTGGCGTCCGGTCACGCTTTGAAGAATGCTAAAGAGTGTGAGCGTGCCGAGTACGACCGACTCGAACCACTGCAGCTTTGTCTCAAGTCCAAGTGCAAGAAGTTGTCCGCCAAACCCGAGAAGTGAGAGGAGGAAGTAGACAGTGCAGAGTAACGCGAGATACAGGATGACGATGATCGGGCGAGTCCATCCGAAAAGCTGCCTCCACCAGCCATTTTCCCGCATGTGCTCGCGCAAACGGTCGCATCGCCATTCTTTGATCTGCCACAGTCTCACAAACGTCAAAACGGGTGAAGCCGAGGCAAGCACCGTGAGAACCGGTAGGAGAATCGCGTACGGAAGGGTCATGCAATATGCATTCTACTCTTGATCACGGCTGCGATCTCGCTCGCTTTGTCACGGTGGACGCGGTGTCTGATTCCGTCGTAGGAATGCAGGACACTCTGTTCGATGCCTTTGTTCATGACGAGCGCATCGCTAAACGGTGTCATGCCGTCATCACGCCCCCAGAAAATATCAGTCGCTGTATCGATCTTCGTAAGAATCGGACGTAAGTCTTCGGCGCTCACGTTGATCAAAGTCTGGCGCATGACTGGACTCGCTACTTCATAGTCATGAACACGCACGAGTTTGTAGAGGAGTTTCTTTCCGATCGGCTGCAGATTCTTGAGTACTGGAACTGTAAGGAGCGCTTTACCGGACTTTGCGAGCGTGAGTCCGATGATCCGTTTGAAGTGCCGCGGATGACGAATGCCAGCCGCAGCACAGAGATACACATGTTCAATCGGCAATGTTTTTCGCGCCGCAAGTTTAAGAGAAATTCGTCCACCGTGTGAATGTCCGAGCAGATGAAACGGACCATGCACATGTTTCTTGATGTAGGCCTCAGCCCAGTCAGCATAGTCATCAGTGTTCCATGGTTTCTTTGGTTCTGGTTCTGATCCGAAGCCTGGCACATCAGGCGTGAGTAGCGTGATGCTGCTGCCCTCCAGGGCACTGCGGAGTTCCGTAAAAGATTCTTTGGTTCCTCCCCAGCCGTGTAAGCAAACAAGCGTGCGATTCATGCACGCATATCATAGCACCCTCCTCTTTAGCGCTTGAAGCTGCTTCCACTGTGGCGATGGCCGCCATGGCTGCTACCTCCACCTCCGCCGTAGCTTCTGCCACCTCTTCCGCCGCCGCTACCACCTCTACCTCCACCTCTGTACTGAGGACGTGGAGAAGGCGGAACATCAAAGGAACCTTTTGGAATTCCTGGAACCTCGGAGACGGAAAGGGGGGTGCGGATGAGGCGTTCGATGGTGCGGATATCACCACGCTGGTCTGGCGTTGCAAATGAGATGGCTTGTCCGGTCTTGCCTGCGCGACCTGTGCGACCAATGCGGTGCACGTAGTCATCTGGGTTGTCTGGAAGATCGTAGTTCACCACCATCGCAAGATCGATAACGTCGATACCGCGAGCTGCGATGTCCGTAGCCACAAGCAAGCGATACTTGCCGGACTTGAAACCTGCGAGTGCCTCGCGGCGCTGTGGGAGAGATTTGTTCGAGTGAATTTCACCAGTTTTGTGACCGAGTTGCTGAAGCTGGATCGTGAGTTTCTTGGCTCCGTGTTTCGTGCGAACGAAGATGAGTGCGTTACCCTCAGATTCTTTAAGGAGGCTATTGAGCAGGTTCGTCTTGTCCTCTTTGCGTGCGATGATGACATGCTGTTCTACACCAGCTGCTGCGGTTCCTGCGGTTGCAACTTCGATGCGAAGCGGTAGTTTCATGTGCGTCGTTG
>JAYTPR010000230.1:0-2223 GCA_043747095.1 Candidatus Peribacterales bacterium | reverse complement strand
GGTGATCATACACCCGTCCTAGAGCCAGGAGTGGCCAAATTTTGCGATGAAGGCATCGGCTTCAGCAGGCCCCTTGGAGCCCGAAGCGTAGAGCGGAAGCGGCGTCTTCTTACTCTCAAGATATTTCTGCACCGGATCAATAATGCGCCAGCAACTACGGACTTCTTCGGCGTCCAAGAACCACTGCTGATTACCATTGATAGCTTCCAGAAGAAGTAGGCTGTGTTCCACGAGGCAGTCACCCATACACACGAGTGGGTCTTCCATGACGAGCGGACGGAACTTCGGCTCGCTGCCACCAAGCTTGGTTTGCAGGAACAGTTTCATACCAGCTTCTCCCTGCAAAATGATATCCAAACGATTGCGCGTGCCTTCTTTGCCGACGAGTGTCGGAGATTCCTGGAACTCCACTGCAATGCGCGTTTCTTTTTCTTTGAGGCGTTTACCAGAACGCAGGAAGAACGGCACGCCCTCCCACCGCGATGAACGAGACATGAGGTGCAGTGCAGCAAATGTCGGTGTACGCGAACCTTTCACAACGCCTTCTTCATCTTTGTATGCAACAACATTTTTTCCGGCAGAGACACCTGCTCCGTACTGACCCTGCATCACGATGTCAGAAAAATTCGTAGCGGGCGGAAGATAAAATTTCTTCACAGCGTCGAGACGCGTAGTTTTGATTTCATTCGTGTCATTCACAAGCCGCATCGTCAGAAGTGCTGCGATTTGGATGAGATGGCTCTGGAACATGTCACGTAGCGTTCCTACAGCATCAAAATAACCGGCACGACCTTCTAGTCCTGCGGATTCGGATGCGGTGATCTGCACGCTACTGATGAGTGTATTTTTGAGAAGTCTTTCGATCACCGGATTGGCGTGACGAAGATAATACGCGTTACGCACGGCTTCTTTGCCGAGGTAGTGGTCGAGAATGTAGACCTCGGACGGCTTAAAGCAACTCAGGAGTACTGCATTAATTTCTTCAAACGACGAAAGATCATGACCAACAGGTTTTTCCACGATGCAGCGGAAATCATGGTGCTCTTCATTTACTCCACCAGCGCAGATGTTGCGCAGTGTTGATTCAAATGCCGACGGTGGAATGGACAAATACGCGAGTCGAACGACGTCTTTTGCAGCGCCTTCGAGCTTCTCAAGTTTTGTTGCCAGTTTTTTGAAATCCTCCACCGCATCGTACTGACCCGACTGATAAAACACGTGCTCCAACATGGACGACAAAACTTTGTCGTTTACTTCCAGTACGTACTCTTTCACCGCGTCTGCGACGTGCTTTCGAAACTGCTCATCTGTCATTGCGGTACGCGCATATCCAACGATGTTGTACTCGGCTGGCAGGCGTTTCTTGAGCGCCAAAAAATACAATGCGGGAAAGATTTTGATCTTCGCCAAATGCCCGGAAGCACCGAAGAGAACGAAGGAGAATGGGCGGTTTGCTGCAAGCATGCGTACCCCTAGTATAGACCCATGGAAGAGCTCCTCACACTACTTCATACACTTGGCATTCCCTTCACACGTTTTGACCACAAAGCCGTATTCACGTGCGAGGAATCGGAAGGACTCGATACACCGATCCCAGGCGCTCACACAAAACAGCTTTTGATGAAAGCGAAGAATAAAGAAATTTATGTGCTCGCGATCGTCATGCACGACAAACGTGTCGACACAAAAGCTCTCGCTAAAGATTTCGGTGGCCAAAGTTTCAGCTTCGCTTCACCGGAGAAAATGATGGAACTGATGCATCTCACACCCGGTTCTGTGACGCCGTTTGGGCTGATGCACGACACAGAGCGAAAGATCGACGTCGTGTTTGATGAAGATGCATGGAACATTGGCCAATTCAGATTTCATCCGATGCCGAATACGGCAACGCTCAATATTGATCGCGAGGGATTTGAGATATTCCTAAAACACACCGGACACAGCTTCACGGTACGGCCTATACCGCAGCGGCAGGAGCCACCGGAGGCTCTTTGACCCAGATCAAATGAATGGCTGATTGCTTGTAATCCGGATGGAATGAAAATTGTTTCGGTTGCGAGAAGGCTACTTCTTGGCCGACATTCCGGATGCTGCTGTCCATCGCGCGTTCGAAGAGTCCTCCCGTGCGATTCGTGCGAATGTGCGATGTCGTGGAGATACCGACACCGTCAAAATTATTGTCTTTGGCAAACGTGATGAGCTGATCGCGAAGACTTTTGAACA
>JAYTPR010000229.1:0-2096 GCA_043747095.1 Candidatus Peribacterales bacterium | reverse complement strand
CCGGATTCGATCTTCATCGTGCGCGGCAAACACGTCTTGAAATAGCTGATGCCGCCGATGATATGGAGTGAGAAAAGAAGCCGCTCGATCTCCCACTTTTTGGCTTCCAGACGCTCATCCGAGATTGGTTCTGGAAGTAAAATAAGCTCTTCAAAAAATAACTTATTATCAAGCGAGTACTTGAGTGAGATTTTCCCAGCGTGGTGGTTCCAGGAGTAGGCCGAGAAATGGAACGTGGAATAGTGCTTCATGTGAGAACCGATTGTACCCGAAATCCGGTCTCGCGGCTGTGCTGAAAACGTTGTAGTCTTTCCCCTGTCATCAAGCCATGGTGGCGGAATGGTATACGCGCGCGACTCAAAATCGCGTTCTCGCAAGGGATTGAGGGTTCAAGTCCCTCCCATGGCACCAGCCTTTGCTCGCAGCGAAGGCTGCCCGCCAAAACGTAAGCGTTTCATTTTGGGTACTTTTTTTTGACACACAAAAAAACCAAAGACGATCTTTTATGCTTGCTATAAGGGTTATCTTCCACTTTTTTGACGCAAAAAAGTGGAGCAAAAAACAGTCGCTCTGAAAAAATTTCCTGCGCATCAATCGCTCGCTTCGCTAAAAAGTCCGAACTTGTCCCGCTTCGGCGGGACTTCGGACAGCGGACTTTTTCACGCTCCGCTTGCGAAGATGCGCGACGGAATTTTTTCAAGGCGACAACGTAGATCTCCTAATGCCAGTGGCACACACTCAGATCATTCAAAGACGTAGTCGTAGACTCTTGAGAACACCACGTCCAGAACCATATGGGACACCGAACGGGTGTGGTCGAAAACAAGCAGGTTAAGACTGGAGGGTAATGGGGGTTTGGGGGATCTAGGGAACTCCAGAGGACTGCGCAACAAGCCTCTCGCTATGCTCGAGAGCTTGTTGCTGGAGCTGGCAAGGTTCCCTGGTCCCCCAAGGAAGAATCGAAAAACAACTACATTGCATTCTGCCCCAGAGTCACTCATCGTGGCAGCATCAATGATTCTTCCCGACTTCGACTATCTTCGGCGCATGGAAGCACGCGAGAGCCTTGCGACTCTTCTTCGTGATCAGAAATTTCTCGCAGCGCAGAAACTTTTCTTCTCGGTTGTTACTGACCTTGGTGGCGAGGTCGATTTTGATATCGCAGATATGCGGGAGGTTCATGCCGTCGCTGCACTGGGAGATGTGAAAGGCCTGAAGGTTCTGGATGTCGGTTGTGGCTCGACGGAGGCATACGTTCTCGAGGACACGTTTCGTGATCGGTATCCACCTTTCCTAGCTGAAATGCTCGCCAAACTCGGTGCAGACGTCACAGGTACAGACATTCGTCCAAATCCCAAGGCAGGCTACCGACACCTCACACTCGACTGTACGAAAGAGAATTGGATGAAATCATTTCGGTCACCGTATGACATCATTGCTGCCTTAAGTATTTTCAATGCACCGAAAAGCCCCTTCGAGAATGACGCTGCACTGTGTGATCAGATCATGGATGACATGCGAAGTGTTCTGTCTCCGGACGGCATTCTCATCGTGACACTGCGTGATGATCTTTTTGCAGGATCATCGAAAGAAAAAAAGGCGGCGGACTACGTCGCATCAAAACACTTCACGCTTCTACACCTGGATGGAAACTGTGCGTGGCTGAAGCCGCTGTAGGCTACATCTTGCTGAGGTTCTCCGTGATTTTATTTCGCTCAGTCTGGAGAGCTGCCATCTTCTTATCCATCTCACTTTTTTCCTGAAGCAGGACGCCTTTCTCGCGGTCAATAATGGTGCGCTCTTCAGTTTCGAGCTGCTTCATGCGTGCTTCGAGCGCCTTTCTTTGAGCCTCGAGTGTTTTGAGATCAGCCATACAGAGAAGGGGGAAGTACGTTTTTGAGACGGATAGATCAAAGAATCCTGTCACAAAAATCTGATGACTTCGGCTTCTGTGTGTATTCTTTGTCTACCACTACCTATGAAGCATTGGTTCCGAGCAAAAACGTACGGCTACGGATGGACGCCTGCAACATGGCAAGGATGGCTTGTTCTTGCTCTGTATCTTGCGCTGATTTTTGCGACCTTTTTTGTGATCG
>JAYTPR010000228.1:0-3984 GCA_043747095.1 Candidatus Peribacterales bacterium | reverse complement strand
GCTATGGATATGTCCATGAAAGGAATGTCCATGATGCTTGAAGGAAAAACGGGCGATGCCTTCGACAAAGCATTCATCGAGATGATGATCCCACATCATCAAGGTGCCATCGATATGGCGAAGCTTGCTGAGAACAATGCAGGACACGCTGAGATCAAGAAAATGTCTGCAGATATCCTTACTGCTCAGCAAAGGGAGATCGACCAGATGAATGCATGGCTCAAAGCGTGGGGCATGGCGAACTAACACTGTAGAAATATGACCGGAGCGTCCGTACGGCGCTCCGGTTTTCAAAGGCAATACGTGTGAAAATGCTCTCTTACGCTACAATCTCATTATGATTTTAAAAAGTTTCTTGACGGCAATCCTGGCTACAAATGCTGTACTTGGAAGTTTCTGCATGATGCCGTTACAGATGGCAATGGCAGAGAGTATTCCGGAGCATCATGTGGAAATGAACATGTCTCCTATGGATGCCATGTCACACATTGATTGTGATAATTGTGACCAGCATACGCCAAAGAACGAACCCCTTACAGAGTGCGCGGGTCATTGTCTTGCAGACGTTTCTCCGGGAACCGAGATGAGTCATAGCTCATCGGAGTACAGAGTGCGAGGAATTGCTCCACTCGGACCTACTTTGCTCTCCATCGTGACAACGATGGCACAGACGAGCACGGAGACTATCGTTATATCTCAACAGAATGATGAGATACGAACTGTGGTACTGCGGCAATAAAAGAAGATTAAAAGGCTTTTCCCGCTTTTAATTCTTTTACTTTCACTGTCGCATGTCTGATTCTCCACCACCCAAAATCGCAAAGCTTAAAATTCAAGGAATGACGTGTCGCAGTTGTGAAGTGCTCATCGAGCGTAAGCTTAAAGCACTACCTGGGGTCATTGATGCGAATGTTAGCCATCGCACAGGAATTGCGAGCATTACGGCGCAGAGTAACAATCTTCCATCGTCTGAAAAGATAGAGGCTGTGATCCGAAAAGCTGGTTACACACTTGCAGGGGATGAAGCTTCCAAAGTCACTTCCAATGCGGAAAGCCAAAGATGGTTCGAGATCGGTGGCTCGCTACTTATTATTTTTGTCATCTATGAGCTTTTGTCAACATTTGATCTTGTCTCTCTTGCGCCCTCTACCTCGGGCGTGCTTTCGCTCGGAGGAATCTTTGTGATCGGACTCGTGGCGGGTACCAGTAGCTGCCTTGCGGTTGCAGGTGGCCTGCTTCTAGCACTCGCGGCTAAGCATAATCAAATGCATGGTTCTGAAAGCAGCTGGAGAAAATTCAAGCCGCTTCTGCATTTCAACCTTGGAAGACTTGTCTCCTACGCTGTCCTCGGAGGACTTGTCGGCGTTCTCGGTCAGTCCGTGACACTGAGCACAACAATGTCCGGGTATATGAGCATCATCATCGCATTCATCATGCTCTATCTGGCACTCACGATCTTGCACATTATTCCCGCGGGAAGTTTCCCGATCCGCCCACCGAAGAAGCTTGCGCACTGGATTCACGGTCTTTCTGAAAGTGATCATCCAGCCGCGCCGTTTACGCTCGGTGCATTCACATTCTTTTTGCCCTGCGGTTACACCCAATCACTCCAGCTCGCGGCACTTGCATCCGGCAGTTTCGTCACTGGCGCTCTCATCATGTTCACGTTTGCACTCGGGACACTGCCGTCGCTCATCGGACTAAGTGCAGTCTCATCCACAACGAAAGGTACTGCTTCACGCCTGTTTCTTCGTTTTTCAGGAGCACTGGTGCTTGTCCTCGCATTCTTCAACTTGAGTAGTGGACTAGCACTCGCCGGTTTTAATGTTTCATCGATACTCAAAGCACCACCATCTACCGTAGGTTCAGCTCCGACAATCAAGGGAGGTGTACAGGAAGTCTCCATGAAAGTGACGCGTGCAGGCTACGTGCCAAATACTATAACGATCAAAGCAGGTGTTCCGGTACGTTGGAAGATTGACGGAAGTGGTTCTGCCGGCTGCACCAGCATTATGACAATCCCTGCGCTCAACGTGTCACAGGCACTCAGCCGTGGCGAAAGCATCATCGAATTCACAGCGCTCCAGAAAGGAGAGTTGGCCTTTATGTGCTCCATGGGCATGGTGCGCGGTTCTTTTACTGTTTTATAACCCCCTCACTCTATGGCTACTATTCAATGGGAAGAACAGCAATCATCTGAACCTGCGCATGCGACAAACGTGTGGTTCGGAATTTCGATGCTACTTCTCGGAGTTACCTCAGGATGTCTCATAGTATTTTTTATTCGTTAATCATCCATTTCATGCAATCAGTCGTTTCCATTCCCGGCATTCACTGCGCATCCTGCGCAGGTCTTATTAAAGACGTGAGCGAAGATTTTCCAGCGATCACGAACGTCGAAGTGGACCTCGAAACGAAGAAAGTGACACTGGATCACGACGAAAGTTTCGACATGTCGAAGTGGTCAGCTGAAATCCAGTCACTCGATCCGAAATACACGATTCATTTCACCCCGGCTTCATGACCAAATCGCAATCCACTCTCTCTATCACCGGCATGCACTGTGCGAGTTGCAGCGCACTCATTACAAGAAAGCTTAAGAAAACTCCTGGCGTCGAAGATGCAAACGTCAATTACGCAGCAAATAAAGCTCGAGTCCGTTTCGACTCTTCTGTGGTCAATGAGGAAGGCCTGATCGCAGCGGTGAAGGCTGCGGGCTACGGTGCTGAAGTACGACATGAGCATGGGCATCACGGAGTTGATCTCGACAAAAAACGGCGCGAAGACGAAGTGTCAGGGTACCGAAAAAAGTTTCTCATCGGCCTGATCCTCAGTCTTCCGATGCTGTACTTCATGTTTGGTTCGTTCCTGCCCACGTTGCCTTTCATGGAACAGATCATGCCCTATGCCGGCATTACATCGATATTACTCGCAACTCCTGTCCAATTCTGGCTCGGTGCCGGATTTTATAGGGGCTTTTGGTCAAGCCTGAAGATGGGCACATTCAGTATGGATAGTCTCATCACGATCGGAACTTCCGCTGCATATGCCTACAGCCTCTATAACTTTGTTTCGCATGTAGTGACGGAGAGAACTCTCATCGGGGGAATGCATGATCTGTATTTCGAAGTTGCTGCATTACTCATTACGTTCGTTCTCCTCGGCAAGTGGATGGAGACACGAGCGAAAGGTGCGACGTCCGAAGCAATTTCGAAACTCATGGGCCTTCAAGCGAAAACTGCTCGAGTGCTACGAAACGGCCAAGCCGTCGATATCCCGATGGAACAGGTACTGGTAGGCGACACTGTCGTCGTCAGGCCAGGTGAGAAAATTCCCGTTGATGGTACGGTGACCAAAGGACTCACGTCCGTTGATGAGTCGATGCTGACCGGCGAAAGCATTCCCGGAGAGAAGAAAGAAGGAGATCGTGTCTTTGGCGCGACGATGAATGGCAACGGCAGTATCGAGTTTCGCGCGGAAAAAGTCGGCTCAGAGACTGCGCTTGCTCAGATCATTCGGTTTGTCGAAGAAGCCCAAGGCTCAAAAGCACCCATTCAGGACTTTGCCGATTGGGTATCCTCATGGTTCGTACCCGCCGTGATCGGCATTGCCATCCTGACGTTTGCGATCTGGATGTTTATCGGTGCCGGATTCGCGTTTTCTTTGCTTTCAGCAGTGTCAGTTCTTGTTATCGCCTGTCCTTGCGCTCTTGGGCTCGCGACTCCAACAGCCATCATGGTTGCAACTGGTAAAGGAGCAGAGAACGGTATCCTCATTCGAGGAGGCGGCCCCCTGGAAGCGGCAAACAAAATTTCAGCGATTGTCTTTGATAAGACGGGGACGCTCACCAAAGGGAAGCCCGAAGTGACGGACATCGTTTCCATCCATGGGTCAGAGGCTGACATTCTTCGTATTGCTGCAAGCTTGGAACAAGGCTCCGAACATCCACTTGCGGAGAGCATCGTCAAAGACGCGAAAACAAAG
>JAYTPR010000227.1:0-3970 GCA_043747095.1 Candidatus Peribacterales bacterium | reverse complement strand
GCAACAAAGGGCATCCTCTCGGGCTCCACGCTCACCATCCAGAACAGCGCCACGATCTCGGGTGCGACTGTCATCAAAGGAATCCTCACCGCAAAATCGACCATCTCCGGTTCTCGCCTCATTGTCTCTGGTCACTCCAACATTTCTGGAGCCCTCCTCGTTGTTCGTGACATCACGACTCGCGGAACACTCTCGGGTTACAACCTTGCAGTCAGCCGCAATGCCACAATTTCGGGATCACTCCTCGTGAAGACGCTTATCGGAAGCAAGGGCATTCTCTCCGGTGCAACGCTCACCATTCAGAACTCCGGTACGGTCTCCGGTGCACTCCTTGTAAAGGGCACGCTCGCAACAAAGGGCATCCTCTCGGGCTCCACGCTCACCATCCAGAACAGCGCCACGATCTCGGGTGCGACTGTCATCAAAGGAATCCTCACAGCGAAATCGACCATCTCCGGTTCTCGCCTCATTGTCTCTGGTCACGCCAACATTTCTGGATCTCTGCTTGTGAAGGGTGCTCTCACCAGCCGCTCCGTCATCTCGGGCGCAAGCATCGTTTCTTCTGGTAACGCCAACATCTACGGCAACCTCACGACGCTCCGTACTATCTCCGGTTCACGCCTCGTTGTCTCCGGTCACGCTAACATCTCCGGTTCGCTTATCATCAAAAACAATCTCACCATTCGCGGTGTCTCATCCGGATTCTCCATCTATGCCAACACAATCCTGAGCTCTTCGGGCCTTCTCATGGTGACACAAACGCAGAGGAGAGGATCGGGTGCGCTCGTTGTAGATCAGCGTTCAAATTCCACAGGTGCATATGTGACATCGTCCGCAACAGGTGCGCCACTCCTTGCCTTGAACAGGACTCATACGTTCAGGTCGCACCTTACTCCTGATATTATCTTCGGATATCGCGGTAACTTTGACCTCAGCATTCAGCGCATTACCGGTGCAACGCTCGCGGTTTCCGGTTCACTTGTCGTTGACCGCTTCCTTGCTGTTCAGGCCTTTGCTGACGCAACTGCTACCACGGTTTGCCGCACAAGCACGGGTGTACTTGCCGCATGTTCATCATCTCTCCGTTACAAGGAAGATGTGCAGGAGCTTGCAATGGGACTCAATACTATTCGTCAGATGAACCCTGTGAACTTCAAGTGGAAGGGTCGTGACGAACGTGACTTTGGTTTCATTGCTGAGGAAATGGAACAGATCAATCCGCTTCTCGTTGAGTACAACGCACAGGGTGTAGTACAGGGCGTGAAGTACATGCAGCTGTCTGCAATTCTCACCAATGCAGTACAGACGCTCGATGCTCGCCTCCTCGGAATCACCAATGATTCCGGCACTGTCCTCCACGCTCGTGATCTCATCACATCATCCGGCAGTTTGCGTGTTGTTGGCATGGGTACCTTCGGTAGCGGCATTCTCCTCAGCACGACATACACGAATGGTGCTCAGGATGTTCTCACGGTGAAGTCCAATGTCGGTGGCAGCGGCAACACGGTCTTCCGCGTCAACGCATCTGGTGCTGTCTACTCCGATAGCACCTTCAACAGTCAGGGTGCCGACTACGCCGAGTGGTTCAAGTCGCCAGATACAGATCTCAAGGCAGGTGACTTGGTCTGTGTGGACATCCTCCAGAACAACACGGTTCGTAAGTGTGCTCGTGAAGGTGATCCAAATCTCATGGGTATCGTTTCTACAAACCCAGCCTTTATCGGTAACAACATCAAGGGTGCCGATGGTATGAAGGGTACGTCTGGTTACGTTCTCGTTGGTCTCATCGGTCAGGTGCCTGCGAAGGTCAACACAGAAAATGGTCCAGTGCGCCCAGGCGACTCACTCACATCAGCCTCTGTTGCAGGTTTTGCACGCAAGGCCAAGGCAGGGGAGTCTACGGTTGGCGTTGCTCTTGAGGCGTACGACGGTACGGGAAAGAACGTCATCAACGTGTTGATCTCTCGCCGTAACCAGTCGCTCACGGTCGAGACCGTCGAGCAGAAGGTCTTGGATTCCATTGCTGAGATGAACCTCTCCGATGAAATCCAGCAGATGGTGCAGACGGTATCGAATAACCTCGACCTCGATGACCGAGTCACTGCTGCGCTCAATGAGCAGCTTGCCTCTATTGATCTCACGACGCAGATCAACGCGGCAATCGAGACACGTCTCTCCGGAGCTACTCTTACGGCTGGGAACCTCACCCCAGAGCAAATTAATCTCATCGCTTCCGCGGTGCAGACCATTGCTACGAACTCAGGCAGCAACGTGAACACTGATTCCATCGCGATGATCGGCGGTTTGTCCGCTCGTGTCCTCAGGCTCGAAAGCGCATTCTCTGGTTCACTCCTCCATGCTGCTGCCGCTGACTTTGGAACACTCTCCGTTCGCGGTACTGCAACATTTGGTAGCGGCATGACGGTTGTCGGCAACTCCACCATCGGTCCTATCTCCATCTCCGGTACGGGTGTCACCATCGGTTCACTCGTTTCCTCCGGCTCACTCAAGGTCATGGGTCCGATCACCGTACAAGGCCTGGCCGAATTCCTCGGCGACGTTCACATCAAGGGTGAGCTTGTCCTCAGCAATCGTCAGGCAGGATTCGCGGTCATCGCAAAGACCGGTACATCTGTCACCATCGTCTTCGAGACTCCGCTCACAGGCATTCCTGCCGTGAACGCAACGCCGCAGGGCAGAGTGGGTAGCGAATGGTGGATTGAGAACAGCTCGATGACTGGCTTCACTCTCCGCGCTGCGATGCCTGTCGTATCGGATGTCCGCTTCAGCTGGACGGCTCTCTCCTCGGAGGACCCAGTCACAGTCTCTGGCGCCGCTGCATCGTCTGCTCCTGCTCTCACTCCTTTCCCAGTGAACGCACTCAACCAGCCTCTGTCCTCTGACGCAGTCTGGAACGGCTGTATCCAGGGTCACCCAGTTCTTGATTCCGAAGGACACCCACTCAGCTGCGCTCGTTACCACGACGGCTTTGTCTGGCAGCATCCTGACCTCAATATCTTCTTTACCTACAACCCAAATAACGAGCCTCCGATCATGATCCTCCCAGAGGGTTACGTCGCAATGTCGACTGAAGTCACATCGTCTTCCTCTTCTTCTGTCGCTTCCTCTGAGTCCTCCTCTTCCAGTGAATCGTCGGTCAGCTCCTCTGCATCATCTGAGTCTTCGGTCAGCTCCTCTACTTCCTCTGAGTCTTCAGTCAGCTCGTCTGCTTCCTCTGAATCCTCAGTCAGCTCGTCTTCATCCGAAGCCTCCAGCTCCGCACCATCCGAACCAGAGCCAGAAGCCCCTTCTGAGCCTCCTACTGAAATCACGCCACCAACAGAGTCCGCTGACCCAGCTCCGGCACCGACTGAAGGAGGAGGACAGTAAGCAGTCATGCTAGGCCTCACTCCATTACGACTGTCCTCATCCCCAGCCCTTCTCCTTCAGCAGGAGAAGGGAGCTCTGCTTTTAAAATTCCAAAGGTTTTCGCTCTCCTGCAAGGCAGAGAGGTGGCCGTCAGGCCGGAGTGAGGACCGTGTCGGGTCTGGAACAAGTCGCTACAATGCGCGAGACGTATGCGTACCCTCGCGATCATCATCCCCGCATTTAACGAGCAGGACCGACTTCCGGTTACCGTAGCCGCCATCAAGGCTGCGTGGGATGCAGGCAAGATGCCCGGCCTTACGCTGTCACAGGTCATCATTGCTGATGACGGCAGCTCAGATGGCACGGTTGCAGCAGCGGAATTGTGGAAAGGAAGGCTACCAATCGAAATCGTGGCACTCGGCAAAAACACCGGTAAAGGCGCTGCTGTCAGAGCAGGTATGGCTCGCGTCAGTGCCGAGCTTGCACTGATGTATGACGCGGACGGTGCCGCACCTATTACTGAAGCGAATAAACTCTTCAAGGCAATGGAAGGGGGAGCGGATATCGCAATCGGTTCACGTGTGATGGATCACGAAAAATC
>JAYTPR010000226.1:0-5577 GCA_043747095.1 Candidatus Peribacterales bacterium | reverse complement strand
CTTCGATATGGGCTTTCTGACATGTGAGAAAGAAATGTGCTGGGGCTACATTGATCTCCCTGAATGCCTCTGCACGATGCGTCTGAGTCGCACTCTTTTTGCGAATGATTTCGGCCACAGCCTCGATGCTGTTGCACGTCGTTTGAATCTAACGCTGCCACAAGCTCGGCATCGCGCTCTACCAGACGTCATCCTCACAGCGCACGCGCTCCTCAAAATGATAGAACTGGGCGAAATCATGAGCATGGACGATCTGCGCAGCATCGCATCACTCGGGATTCACGCCTAAAAGTGAGGTAGATCAGAAGATTTCTGCGCCTATTTTTTGTGGCAGACAGTCCGTAAAGCGCTACAATCTGACCGAAATGCCTGCTCTACCGATTGTCATCGGCGAAGATACCCCGATTCTGCGGGCAAAGACCGTACCCGTGAAAAAAATCAGCAAAGAGATCAAACAACTTATAGCTGATATGAAAGACACCGTTGCCGCAGCGAAGGGTGCAGGACTTGCCGCACCACAGGTAGGACGCAGTGAAAGGCTCTGCATTGCACTCATTGGCAAGACGATGACGCCGATGGTCAATCCAATCATCACGTGGAAATCTGAATCAACCGCCATCGCGGAAGAAGGATGCTTGAGTCTTCCGGAGCTCTGGCTCAATGTATCGCGCTCGACCGAAATCATCGTGGCCTACGAAACAGAAACCGGAAAGAAGCGTGAACTGAAGCTCTACGGATTCGATGCACGGGTCGTACAGCACGAAACTGACCACCTAGACGGCATCCTTATTACGGATCACCGCCGACAGACGGTTCTGTAGTACAATCGCGGCCATGGAACTGGAAACAATTATCGGCCTAGAGGTTCATGCCCAGATGAACACGAAGACGAAGATGTTTTGTGCATGTGACAACGACGCGTGGGGCAAGGCGCCAAACACGACCGTGTGTCCTGTGTGTATGGGTCACCCCGGAACGCTTCCGGTACCCAACAAAGCAGTCATCGAAAAAGCAGTGAAGTCATCCAAAGCTCTCAAGTGCACGGTGAACAGGCACAGCCATTTCGACCGCAAGAACTATTTTTATCCTGACCTGCCTACCGGGTATCAAATTTCACAGTACAAATTCCCACTCGCGTCACACGGTATTGTGAAATTTTCGATCACGGATCCAAAGACGAATGTGTCTGAACCATCCGAGTGTCGCATCCACCGTCTGCACATTGAAAATGACGCCGGAAAACTGACGCACATAGCCGGTTCTTCGCTCTGCGACTACAACCGTGCAGGCACACCGCTTATGGAGATTGTGACCGAGCCAGACCTTAGATCATCCAAAGCTGCATCAGCCTTCGTGGAAGAACTCCGTCGTATTCTCATCAACGCAGGCTCCAGCGAAGCGGATATGTTCAAGGGAATGATGCGTTTCGACGCGTCGATTTCACTGCGTCCAAAGGGCGATACGAAACTCTACCCACGTGTGGAGATCAAAAACCTGAACTCATTTAAATCGCTTGAGAAAGCCCTCAACTACCAAGAGCGCGTACTGACAAAACTCTGGGAAGAAGGTAAGCAACCAACAGGCGAAACAACAGTCGGTTGGATCGACGACGAGGAGAGGACTCATTTGCTGCGTGATAAAGAATCCGCAGCGGATTATCGCTACTTCCCTGAGCCGGATATTCCGCCGCTCGAACTCAGTGATGCCTTCATCGCATCGGTGACCTCTGCGATGGAAAAGCTGCCATCTGAAATGAAAGAGGAATACACAGCCGCAGGCCTAACGCAGGCCGAAGCCACCATGCTCGTGGATTCAGAAGGGCTACGCACGCGCTTCGATAGGGTAAAAACAGCGCTCGGTGACGCGAAGCGCGCATCATCCATCGTACTCACGCAAATGCCAGGTTTTCTCACGAAGCACGGCAAAACGTTGGACGATGCTCCGTCCGCCGAAGCACTACGCGAACTCGCCGAAGCGATGAAGTCAGGAAAGATTTCAACGAACGCAGGGAAAGACGTGCTCGAGAAAATGGTATCAACCGGAAAATCTGCCGCAGCGATCATCAAAGACGAAGGCATGGGTCAGGTCGCAGACGATGCAACTCTCACAAAGATCATCACGGAAGCCATCGCTGCAAATCCAAAAGCCATCCAGAACTACAAAGAAGGCAAGACTGCCGCAATTGGAGCTATTGTCGGAGCTGTCATGAAACAGACCAAAGGACAGGCTGACGCAGCGAAAGTAAACGCACTGCTCATCAAGCTGATCGCATAACGACTACTTGTCGCTCACGCGCTCTACGTACTCCTCGCTCTCGGTGTTCACACGAATCTTCTCGCCTTCATTCACGAAGAGCGGAACGTTGATCGTGGCTCCGCTGGAGAGTTTGGCTGGCTTATCGCCACCCTGAGCCGTATCGCCGCGCACGCCTGGAGACGTCTCGACGATCTCAAGAACAACCGTCACCGGAAGCTTGATACCGATTGGCTTCTCTTCGTACATGAGCGCATCAACTTCCATACCATCGACAAGAAACTTCACACCTTCACCAACGATGTCATCAGGCAGCTCAAACTGATCAAACGTATCAAGGTCCATGAATGCCCGTGTGCCGGCACCTGCGTACAAATACTGCACATGGCGGTAGCCGACCTCAGCAGGCTCAACTTTCTCAGAACCCTGAAAGTTGCGTGCAACGATGGAACCTGTTTTCAGGTTTTTCAGCTTGCACTGCATGTTTGCCTTGCTCATGCTTTTGCGTCCGAATTGGGAAGCCATGATGAGGTACGGGTCACCATCGATGGTAACTGCGCGGCCAGGTTTGAGATCGGTGATCGTGTACATAGAAAAGTGAAGAAAATGCTCAAGGAAGGTACTTGAGATTCACAAAGGAAGTCAAACCCGAAGAGGCTTATTCTTGGCCTTTCAGCTCGTCACCGAGCTTCTTAACCTCAGTGTTCACGTACTCGCCAAGGCGCTCAGGCAGTGCGCTCTTGAGGCGGCGAAGGAGCGTACCGCGGTTGGGGTTGGACTCAAGGTCACGCATTTCAGCGAGCAACTGGTTATAGCGACTGATTGGCTGACGGAAGATAAAGATGCGCTTCATCATCTCCTGCACCTGCCTGTTCAAGTCTTCTTCGCTCACCAGAACCTGCTCTGGCTCAGGCGGAAGATACTGACTGACGTCGGATGCCATCGCGACGAACACTTCTCCAGTGTTGGTCTTGGACGCCGTCTTCAAAAGTTCGGATGTCGTCACGAGAAGTGAGCGCGCTTCTTTCTGCAGAAGCGGGTGAGCACCGTCGGTGTCAGCAAGTAGGCCTTCGATGTACGGACTGATATCTGCGTACTCGATGGCTGCAAGAGATGCATCTTCCTGCTCAGACAAAATCTGGTTGATCATCGTGAGGCGATCGACGAGAACGTATCCTTCGATGTCACGCGGCTTCAGGTCTGCATCTGGAATTGCTGCACCAACCTGTGTCACGGCATCTTTGAGAAGCTCAATGCTGCCATTTGGACTCTCGTCGACAGTACTGAGTGATGCACTCGCATCAGCGATTTGCTTCTTGATGAGATACTTCACAAGGTTGTCATTTTCATCAGCGGCAAGCGACACGAGAGAGGTCTTGTACTCAGCGAGTGGCGCAGAAGCCTCCGTACCCTGACCATCTTTGATAAGCGAAATTGCTTCGGACAGACGCGTATTAGCCTGCTGAATGCGCTTCTCCGTACGACCGTCGTGCGTGAGCGTAAACAGAACGTCGACTTCTTCCGCAATGCGCTTAGCTGGGTACAAGAACGACGTCGGGAGAATGCCTGCGACTTCTGTGCGACGATCCTCCTGAAGCTTTGCGATCTCAGAACGGTGCACCGCATCCTGGGAAAGATTGCTCTTCACCCACGGCTCGGAGAAGACGCGTGTCTGCATGTTTTGAATCGAGAATGTTTTGCCGTCCTTCAGAACAGTCCTTTCTCCGGAAACAAGGAATGACGTCTGCTTGCCGTTATTGAGAGTAATACCACGATCGTAGACTGCGACGGTAACGGAGCCTTTACCATCATCTTCAATGGAAACGCTTCCTGCGTTGACTGACAATGTGCCGTATGACGTTTCAACCACGAGACCCTCAACGATAGGCGGTAGTAAACCGAGTGCCCACATTTTTCCACGAATGAGCGTTGCCGTTGGACCCTCAGATTGGTACTGCGGACGGTCACTGATGTCATGAAGTTTCACTGTGGTATCCGGTGCAAGACGCAGCACGCCATCATCATTGAGGACAAGCGTTGCTCCTGCACTACCCGTACGAACCATGACTGCATTCCCGATAATCTGCGGTTCCATTGCATCAATCCACACGCCTCCCGTGAATACTGAAACGTTCTCGCCTCCCGGCACAAGCTGCACTCCAAGCTCAGCTTGAGTAGCAGGTGCGAGCAAGATGAGTGGCATGGAACGGATGATGAGCACGAACATCGCAAAGGCCGCCGCCCACTTGAAACCAAGGTGAATGGATGGAGTCTCCTGAACAGGCTGTAAACGCGAAAGAATGACGCTCTTGAGTGTCTGAAGGCTCGTTGGAGCGAGATCAACAGTAGAAGCGAGCGATTCAAGATTCTGGCCAAGTTCTGGTCGAATAGCCCGAAGCACCTTCTCCTTGAGAGTTTCACGGAACGACAGGCTTGGAGAAGTCTTCGAAACAGCGGAAAGAACGCCTTCTGGACGAATTCGAGCTTGAAGCTGCGCTTTCATGGCACGACGTTTGGCGTCACTGGGAGTGACGTTTTCGGCCATGCCGCGGAGAGAGTTCTCTAAGTCCATGGAAAAGGCAGTTTGCGCTTGTTAAAACGGAAAAATGGAACTTTCGTTACAGAGGTTCTCAAGGAAAAATAAGCTATTTCGACCCGAAATTGAAAAAAGATCAAGCATTGTCACGAAGGGGGTCTTTTGGAAGCAGTGCTTCGAGTTTTTTGAGCGCACGAAACTTCATGATGCGCACATACCCTTCACTTCTCCGTAGCGCATCGGCCACTTCAGCGTGTCCGAGTCCGGCAACGTAATGAAGGAGAATGACATCGCGATAATCTTTTGGCAATTGCTCGAGTGCGCCGCGCACAGTCGCGATGGACATCGTCCGTTGCGTGCGTGTCTTTGGATCGTTGTCAGTATCCTCATCGATCAAATCTTCGGTGAGCTCTTCAAATCCGCGCTGACTACGGTAGGCATCGATGACCGCATGACGAGCGATGCGAAAGAGCCATGCCGAAAACGGAATGCCGGCAAATGCCTTATAGGTGTGCATCTTTTCCCATGCCTTCACAAAGATGTCTGCCACCAAATCTTCCGCGAGTTCTTCAGGAAAACGGAAGACGACATACCGGTACACCGGTGTCAAAAATGCATCGTAAATTTTGCCGAATGCTTCGGTGTCACCGTCCTGCGCACGCTTCGCAAGCTCCTTCAGTTCTTCCGGCGGCAATGCCTGATTGGCCATGGGGTTACGAGTATAGCGAAAAGCGCCTCAAGCTATTACGGTTGGAATGCAAAAACGTAACGTTTTCTACTCCCATTCT
>JAYTPR010000225.1:0-1554 GCA_043747095.1 Candidatus Peribacterales bacterium | reverse complement strand
CGGGAAGCGAACTTTTGGTACTCTCTTGGCATGCCCGAACCAACCGTCGATCAACTCTACAAACTCCGTCACTCACTCGCGCACGTTTTGGCGCAGGCTGTCACAAAATTGTGGCCAGGGACGATGATCACCATCGGTCCTCCGATCGAGACCGGTTGTTACTATGACTTTCTTTTTCCACAGCCGATTTCTGATACGGATTTTGGAACGATCGAGAAAGAGATGAAGAAGATCATCTATCAGGGGCAGACGTTTCGCAGAGACGAACTTTCTGTGAAAGATGCAAAGGACTTTTGGCGCGAGAGGAAGCAGAAATTTAAGGTTGAGCTTATCGAGGATTTGGAGAAGAACGAGAAGGTAGAAACTGTCACGCACTACACAAACATCGGTCCGAAAGGCGATGAAACATTTGTCGATCTCTGCCGCGGTGGACACGTCGAAAGTTTTAAAGAGATTCCGGTCGACTGTTTTAAGATCATGAGTCTCGCCGGTGCGTACTGGAGAGGGGATGAGAAGCGTGAACAACTCATGCGTATCTATCTCGCAGCGTTCCCGACGAAAGAAGAACTCGATGTGTACTTGAATATGATGGAGGAGGCCAAGAGGCGTGATCACCGAAGGCTTGGCAAAGAGCTGGATCTCTTCACGTTTAGCGAACTCGTTGGCCCGGGCCTTCCTTTGTGGACCCCGCGAGGCACGATCCTCCGTAATGCGCTCGATAATTATGTCTGGTCGCTTCGTGAAGCGAAGGGCTACATGAAAGTGACAATCCCGCACGTGACGAAGAAAGAGCTCTACGAGACGTCTGGTCACTGGCAAAAGTTTTCCGATGAACTCTTCAAGATCACCACGCGCGAGGGTCATGAGTTTGCCATGAAGCCGATGAACTGTCCGCACCACACGCAGATCTACGCATGTCAGAAGCGCAGCTATCGCGATCTTCCGCAGCGTTACGCCGAGACCACGACCTGCTACCGCGACGAACAAACGGGAGAGCTTCATGGACTGTCACGAGTTCGTGGATTTACGCAGGATGACGCACACGTCTTCTGTCGTCAGGTTCATGTGAAGCAGGAGATCCTCAATATTTGGGAGATCGTCGATACCTTTTATAAAGCAGTCGGTTTCGGAAAGCTGAAAGTTCGTCTTTCACTGCACGATCCGAAAGCTCCTGAGAAATACTTAGGCACACCTGAGATGTGGAAGCGCGCTGAGTCCGCACTTCGTGAGATCGCAAACGAACGCAACGCCGACTTCTTTGAATCTCCTGGTGAGGCTGCATTCTACGGTCCGAAAGTGGACTTCATCACGAAGGACAGTATCGGCCGTGAATGGCAGGTTGCGACTATTCAGCTCGATATCAATATGCCCGAGAGATTTGATCTCTCGTGCGTGAACGAAGAAGGCAAAGACGAGCGCATCGTCATGATCCATGCCGCGATCATGGGCTCGCTCGAGCGCTTCCTTAGCATCTACATCGAGCACACGGCTGGCCTCTTCCCGCTCTGGATGGCGCCGACACAGGTAGGAATTGTTCCGATTGCTGACACACAC
>JAYTPR010000224.1:0-1664 GCA_043747095.1 Candidatus Peribacterales bacterium | reverse complement strand
CGAGCTCCTTATCGTCGAACCCCTCAGGCCTTTCGCTACGAGCCTTCAAGAGCTGCTGACGCCTAAGCTCATTCTTCGCCGCACTCGTTTCGAAGAGCTCGTTGAAGGAGTCGTACCGGTCATTCGAGGTATTCATGACAACGATCTGAGTAAGCTCCTCCTCGGAAAGACCGGCAAGATTTCTAGGATTGTAATTCCCCTGGAGTGTAGCCAGCGTCGATAGCTCCTCATGAAACTTAGGCTGTTCTCGCTGTGTTTCCGGTGATTGTGTTGGTGTTTCGTCCATGGATTCTAATCAATCTCCAGATTCCCTGGAGTGTAGGGACTTGTAGGATTAAGTGCAGGAGGAACAACTTCAAGAACTCCACCCCCGGCTTCAACCGGAGTTGCAATCGTAGGCACAGCAAGCTTACGAGCTGCCTCAGTTGCTCCCTTCACCTTATCAAGACCGACTTGAGCCATGAGCGCCTCAAGGTTGCCTGCGTAGTAATAAGCTCCTCCAAGTGCAGCAAGAGACAAAAGGAGAGTGATAAGTGGATGGCGTACTGGAAAAAGCACAACTGACTTCAATGAATCATAAGCCCACTTTCCCCATGAACGTTTCTCTTTCGACTTGAAATACTCTTTAGCACGAGCAATCGTCACCTCCTCCTTGGCACCAGCGAGTAGCGATTCAACACGCTTGCGAAGTAGTCGCTTGCGGCCGTCAGCCTTTTTCAAAAGCTCCTCACTCTCTAGTAGCTGCTGCTGAGCATTCGGATTGTCTTTAAGATGTTTTAGGAAAGCGACGTCAGTCACAGTATTGGACTTTCCGTTGAACAATGCATGCTTCAGATCCTGAATCGTCAGTTCCTTCGTCTGCTCTTTGGTGTCGAGTGTAGCCATAATGAAATTTAGGAAGAAGTTGCTTCAGAAAATGCCTCGAGTACTCCGTGACGGATTGTCGAAAGCGAAACTGCAACATCCAAATCCTGACGAGATACTGCAGCGAGCAGAACGCCATGCAAAATGACTCCGATGGCATCTGGGCCAATTGCGAAGAAAAGCTCTGAAAGATCATCTGAAGACATCTTTGTGAGATCGACAGACTTCACTGCTTCAATGAATCCCTCGTTATCCTTTGCTTTCTTTGCACTCTCTAGAAAAGCAAGTATGGACGAATCCTGAACTTTTAAAAGCTTCAATCGAATCGCGCGACGCTGCGGCGTGTCCTCATACGAGAGTGTTTCCGCCTCTACCGACAGATCCTTTGTCAGATCAGGCGAAAGTTTGGCAAAAAGTTTTTGCTCTTCTTTGGTGAGATGGAGTGTGTGCATATCAAGATAGTATACCAGAAATAAGGCTTTTCTCAAAGAGAGGATACGCCTCGCATAGCCTGTCGCAAGGCGTCTGACCCTGTTTTCACTGTCGTAAGAAGTACAGTTCGGGCGGAAGCATCGTTCATCCGTTCATTGAGCGTGTCCATCTTATCTCCTGCGTGTTGCGGTACCGAACGAGCCGGAATCCCCATCGCGAAGGCAGCTAGCGTGCCATGAAAACGCTGGGAAAGCACCTCTGATGCAGCAGAAACCTCATCGAGTAAGTGCTGGACTGATGTAAGCTCAATCACCAATGCAGGTACGGTGCAGATCGCTTTCAGTCGCTTCCCTACCCTGCGCTCGATG
>JAYTPR010000223.1:0-1339 GCA_043747095.1 Candidatus Peribacterales bacterium | reverse complement strand
ATCACGTGGTTTAAGGATACGTCTATTCTCGGTCGCGAGAATGACAACGTTATTGTCGGTCTGCCACTTCCGATGTTTTTGAACTGGCACCTTGAGCATTACCGCACCATGACGATCGAAACGCTCAAAGCACTTGATCCAACGATTGATCAGATCGTGTATCAGGTTGATGTTGGTTTGAAAGATGACGCAACGCGCACGCTTCGTCTCCTTGAGCATTTCCCGGAAAAGAAAAAGAGCCGCAAAGTTGCTGGTAAGGCAGAGATCAAAATTGCCGAGGGTTTGTATAGCAAAATCCTCAACCCGCGTTATTCGCTTGAAAACTTTGTCGTTGGTCCAGATAACCGTTTGGCACATGCTGCATGTTCGGCCGTTGCGTCGCAGCCAGGAGGCAAATACAACCCGCTCTTCATCTACGGAGGTGTCGGTCTCGGTAAGACACATCTTCTGCAGGCGACTGGCAACGCGATTCTGCGCACCATGCCGAATGCGACCATCCTCTATACGACGACGGAGGACTTCACGAACCAGGTTATCGAAGCTATTCAGCACCAGAAGATGGAACAGTTCCGCAGGAAGTATCGCGAGGTGGATGTCCTTATCATTGATGACGTGCAGTTTCTTGCGAACAAAGACCGCACACAGGAAGAGCTCTTTCACACGTTCAACGCGCTCACAGAAGAAAGGAAACAGGTCATCATCAGCTCAGACCGTCCGCCGCGCGAACTCAGCATTCTCCAAGATCGCCTCGTCTCGCGCTTCGAGCGCGGCATGATCGCAGACGTCGGTGTTCCGGATTACGAAACGCGCCACGCAATTCTTTCCGAGAAGACGAAAGAGTTCGGACTTCTCCTCGATGAGAAAGTTCTTGGGTATATCGCAGAGCACGCCACAAAGAGCGTCCGTCAGCTTGAGGGCATCCTCATGCAGGCTGTTGCGCAGTATGAGCTTGAACACTGTGTACCGACTGTGAAGGGCATTGCAGACATCATGCGTAAACTCTGCGAACCGCTCAACGAACAGAAGGATCAAGACATCGGATTTCAGCCTGCGCCAAAACAAGCCGTCTCGTTCCAAGACCTCCTCGAAGGTGTCAGCCGCTACTACTCCGTATCCGTTGGGGACATGCTCGGCGAGTCGCGCGTTCGCGAAGTGTTGGTGCCTAGGCAGATCGCCATGTACATCGGTAAGAAGCACCTGCGCATGAGCTTTGTGCGCCTTGGTGAGTCTTTTAGTAATCGCGACCACACGACTGTGATGCACGCTGTGGACAAAATTGAGAAGAAAATTCAGGAGGACGCACAGATGCTCCGTGAGATTAGGACAATCGAAAGAGAGG
>JAYTPR010000222.1:0-2058 GCA_043747095.1 Candidatus Peribacterales bacterium | reverse complement strand
GTCGTTGCGCCGGAGGCAACGGTATTTGTGACCGGGTTATAGAGCGTCGATGTTCGCTGATAGCCACCATGAAGAATGAGTACCTGACCATTCGGCATCGGGATGAGGTTGGAGCCCTCATTGACTCTGCTTCTCATCACTGGCCCCTGCGTGAACGTATTGTTTACCGGATCGTAAATATTGGTGACTGTTTTATTGCCACCCATGACGATGAGGAACTGTCCGTCCGGACGCTTAAACGCTAATGCACCCGTAGACGTAGCTGAAGCAACGGTTGTGCCATTACTTTGGAATTTCTGTTTCAGCGAATCGTAGATATAGACGTTCGATGTGGCGCCGCCCGTGGGAGCTCCGGCGATGATGACAAACTTTCCATCAGGACGCTTCACGACAACCGTACCGATACTTGTGACTCCCGGGAGCGACGTACCGGAACCAAATGCTCCGTTATACACATTGGAGTTGGATGTGTTGATGGTCGACGCGTACGTCACCATGTTCGCAAGCTGAATCTGCAAATTTTTGTTGCGGTTGTTCACCAGGTTCACCGCCAGCGGACCGGATGCGTCGTTGGAATTTCCGAAATCGAACTGCGTACGATGCAAGTGAGCGGTATTTCGTACCGCAATCTCGTAGAGCGCCGGGTCGTTCATCATACGACGGTACTGTGTAAGACCCATGCGCCTCAGTCCCCACTCCTGCTGTGCGAATGTCGGTGCATTGCGCTCGAAAATAACCCTCAGCTGAATACGGTTATGACCAGACGTCGCACGGATAAGATCTCCGCGCTCACGAATTTCTTTGTAGGCACCCGAACAAGCACCGTTACCAGTCTTCACTTGAAATTTCATGAGGATGTCATCCGCATTTGTTTTCCATGTCAGCGTGGAGCCTGAGTGGAGCGACGTCGTGATGCATTCGGATTCGTAGATAGCACCAGTCGACGTACTCGGTCCGCCACGGATATAGCCGGTGTCATAGGTCATGGTTGCATTCGTGCTTCCTTGCATGATGCGGAAGAGTCCGCGTGCATCTATAAATGCATGCACTCCAGCGCCCGCAGTTGCGGCCAACGGTGGACCGACTTCAAACTGGTTATCATCTTCACGCGAGGTATCAATGATATTGGTGACCGTAGAACCAGAACCAATAATCATGAGATATTTTCCGTCTTGCCTCCATACGGACATCGCTCCGTCTGTCAGTGTTGCCGTCGGACCAAAGCCGACGCCGGATTGAGACGCAAATGTCCCTGCGTCACTTGTCGGCATACGACGAGGATTGTAGATAGCCGAGGCATTCTGTGGTCCGCCAATGACGAGAAATTTTCCATCAGGACGACGAATCGAAACGCCTCCTGTACCAACCGTCGGTGCACTTGCAGAAATAGGATTGATGGCACTCCATGCAAGGTTGATCGGAAGACCAGAGTTAAAAATCCAATGTGTGGATGTGCCGCCTCCGGCAAAGACGAGGAATGTTCCATCATCACGTTGGATAGCATGCGCACCGGGACGAAATGTACCGCCGAGCGCGGTACCTGCGAGGTACGTGTTGGCGTTCGCGTTATACAAACCCCAGTTTCCAGTACCTCCGCAAAGAATGACGTATGAACCGGAACCGAGCATGAATGCGTTGGTACCGTTACCGGCTGTGCAGCTTGTGAGTGCCGGGCCTGTGGCTGTCTGCGTCACTCCCCATGGATCAAATGTGTACGATATCGTGGTTCCTCCTCCACGTAGAACAAGATACTGACCGTTTGGCCTTTTCAGTGCGAGCGTGCCAAGACCCACTGCAGTTGAAGCAGGGTTCGTCAGTGTTGCTGACATCGTTGGAGAAATACCGTCCCAGAGCGAAGCGGTGGCGAGGTTGAGTCCGTGGATGATGATGTACCTGCCGTCCTCGCGGAGAATTGTCTGCGCTTGTGTACGAATGGTAGCGGCAGCAGTGAACGTTGACGTTGCCATCGTTCCCATGCCCCCAGAAGGAATGGTGCCGTCGTTTTGGGTGAGCACGTCATTGGTGGAGGTGACGTTGGTGAGAGTGGAACCAGCTTTG
>JAYTPR010000221.1:0-7068 GCA_043747095.1 Candidatus Peribacterales bacterium | reverse complement strand
AAGAATTTCCGGTGTTGTGGCATCTGTCTCGCTGATGCCTGGCTTGGAGTCGAGCCACTGTTCGTAGAGTCGGAACACAGAACCCGGCGAGTCAGCTGCATTATTTTTTTCAGCAGAGATGTCGAGTGCCAGCATGTCAGCCGTCGGGTTTTGCCCTGGTGAGATGCGTGTGCCGTTCAGTGAAGAGAGTGCCGTGAGGAGAATGCGAATGCGTCCTTCTTGAGACTGCTGCTCATAGTCAAAGAGGTCCTGCTCATCCAAAGGAGGACTAAAGAGGAAGTTATACTTGGCACGCACGGCTTCCGGAACCTGAGAATTCACAAAGGACGTGAATTCCTCAAGTCTCCTCGTTGGTGTCATAGAAAGGAGTCTCTCCTTATTCCCACCCTGTCCTCCGGCCGATAGCTGAGCTTGCACTGTGAAGATGTCGGGGTTCATGAACGCCTGAAGCTTGTCGCGGTTATCCGCGAGCTTTTCTTCACGAATCGCGTCAGGATCGGTGAATCCCTGCAGCGTCCGGCTCAGATCCTTCTGTGCATTTGAGGTAACCCTCTGAATGAACGGACGGTTATCTCCGCCCACGGTACGGCTGAGCAGACGCTGTTCACGTCCGTCAAAGCCTGTGATATCGAAGAGATTAATGACCATGTCCTGCGGAGCTGGAAGTGGCGCTACCGTTCATCGCGCCAGTATTTTTCAGGTAGTTAGAGATGCCGTAGCCTGCCGCTGCCAAAATTGGGATGGCAGCGCCCGCTCCAGTGGAGAGTGCGAGTGTGGTTCCAAGGAATGCGCCGCCGATGCCCCACTTCGTCGGCGTGAGTGCAGCACTCGTCGTCGCTGTTGCTGTGTTCCACGCGCCCTTTGCAATATTTCCGGCAAGGTTCCATGCGCCAACGAACGGTTTCTTGACGGTGTTGAATGTGCCGTTAAGGATCTCGCCAGTTTTGACACGGGCTTTCATGGCGTAGTGGTACGGCATGAACGGAATCTCGGCGATGGTCTTCGTCGCTTCTGCAACGTTGCCCCAGTAACCGCCATATTTCTCTCCGGTTATGAGACTTTTTCCAAGTCCGCCAAGCCAGAGCGCAGTCGGAATGCCGAGGGCTACTGCTGATGCTGGGCCAAGCGCTGTAGGTAGTGATGCCATAAATGCATTCGTCGCATTGACGCCTGTCCCTAGTCCGAGCGGAGCTGTGAGGCTTGTGAGCCCCGACTGAAGCCATGCAGCGGCCTGCGGTAGGTATGGGATTTGTCCAATAAGCGGGATTTGCGAAATGCCGGAGCCGAGTGCAGTCATGGCAGCGGCACCGCCAATGACTGTGTTGCGTGCATACTTGAAAGGCTTATCACGAGCGTCTGTCGGCGCTTTATCATCGGCTGTAAGTTCTCGTGGAGCTGGCGATGCAGGCACTTGTGGCTGTGCAGGAGTAGCCGCAGGTGGAGCCGCAGGAGTAGCTGCAGGTGGAGCCGCAGGAGTAGCTGCAGGCGCAGCAGTCGGTGCATTCGTTCTCACAATGGCATCAATGCGATGACGAGTGTCAGCTCTGTTGCTATCGACACGTCTGTCGGTTTGCGGAGCCTGAATGGGCTCACGGTCGAAATTTTCCATGCCGGTGTCGAGATTTGTTTTGACCATATTTTGTGTGTGTTTTAATCATCCTATTATAGCCGAAAATCCCATTCTTCGCAAACGACCTCTCTGGTTGGTGAGAATGCATCGTGTGAGTGATTGAAAAAAAGCTCAAAATTTGGTACAATGTCAGGAGTCATACAAAAATAACCATCGTCATGACCCAAACCCACACACCAGTTCCGGCCGATAATCGTGTCCTTGCCGAGGAGGTGTATGACATGGTCATGGGAGAGATCGATACCGATCTCATGCTCGCCAATATTCCGCTCCTGGAAGAGACGTACAAAAACGAAACTCCAGAGCAGCACGAGTCTCGGATGCAGCGTTACGCGGTTGCGTATAAAAAGTTTGATATCGAGATTGCAAAGTTCATGACTGATATTGATGGCAAGGTTCGCATGACACAGAGAAAAGCTCTACAGGATAAGGAAAACGCAGCCAAGCAGGACGATCAAAATGCTCTCAATTCCATCGCTTCAGCCTTTAACTGAAGCAATTTTTTCCCTCTCTTTTTATGGAGAAGTCTATCCACACTCATCTGTTCGCCGCTCTGGTCTCCACCAAGGAGCATCGCCTCGCCTTCATGGCGACGCCTGAACAGCAACAGTTTGATGACGCAGCTGCGGCCATCGAGTCTGCGATTGAGGATCCTGCAAATCTCACAACTGCACTCATTCCGAAGATCGCTAAGCTCAAGGTGAGTGCGATCGCTAACAAGGACAATTCCAGGCGTGTTGAGCAGCTCAATGACATTCTCAATAAGAAACTTGATCTTGAGCGTGAGGCTACCGAAACGGAAAAGAAAACCACTGATACCAACGCTGATTGGAAAAAGGTTACGGAAGACATCAATAGTACGGACGCCACAAAGCGCGATGCCGCCATTGAGGCAGGCAAGAAGCTCATCGTTGACAGCCGCGCTCGCACGAACGAACTGAGCTCCGGCATCATCAGCCTTGATGATCTTGAGCCGAGACTCCTTGCGAAGGTCACGGTGAAGGCAATTGCCGCACACAATAAGAATATCGAAAAAGTTCAGGCTCTCGACTCAAAGAACGAAATTACACTCGTTCCAAATCCACGCATTGGTGGAGATGAAGCTGTCAAAGCTCTTACGAAAATCCAGGATCGTGGAAAGGAGTTCCTTTCTAAGGATTTGAATGATGCTCTGAAGGCCGTAAAAGATGCAGTTGGCCCAGGAGCTCAGAAGCTTGCAAAAGCCGGGCTCGACAAGGTTGTGAAGGCTCGTAGGGAAGAGATTTATACAGAGATCAATAGTGCAACTGGTGACCCAACTCCTTACGTCAATGCCGAGATGCAGGTTGCGGCACTACTCGCACAGCTCAAGGAAATGAATGAGGAAATTAAAGCAGTATCTCCAGATGCGCCTGCAGCAACTCCTACAGCTACCCCTGCAGCAACTCCGAAGGCTGATCCAAATGCTCCACCTGTTGATCCGAATGCACCGAAGAAGACGACGATTGTCGGTACAGCAATTGATATCTTCAACAATGCAGTGAATGGCGTTACAACAATGGCAAAAGATATCGTGAAGAAAGGTTCAGATGCTTTCACGGCACTCCAGGATACTCTGACAGATAAGCAGAAGTCCGAACTTGCTGACAAGCTCAATGCTGAGCTCAAAAAGCAGGGTGTTGATAAGCATGTTGAGATTAATAAAGACGGCAAACTTGAGGCAAAAGATGGTGCTCCAAAGGAACCAGAAAAAGCAGCTACACCGCCTGAAAAAGAGAAATCTCAGCTTGAAAAACTCCTCGCTTTCTTCAAAGAACTCATCGACTTCCTCCGTGGCGAGTCTGTAAAAAACGGTGACATCGGTGCTCTAAAGTCCGAAGTTCAGAGCATCGACGAGCAGATTGCGAAGATCAAAAAAGAGAACCCAGACTTTAGTAAGAAGCCTGCACTCATGAAGCAAATCGATGATCTTAGCGTGAAGCGCAATGAACTACAGGTTAAAATCGATCAGGGAGTCAAAATCGGTTCACGTGTTGTGGATGACGCTAACCGCTTCATCAACAGTTCTCCGACACAACTCCGCGTGCGCACGGGGCTCGATCGTCAGGGAAATCCATACTTGATGTGTACGCAAAATACTCCAGAGGCTCGTGGTCATATGAACTATATGACAGGACGCCTGCAGCAAATTCACCCAGGTCTTGGCTTTAACCAGCAGGCTGGTGTTGATCAGCGTGTGTACTTCCACATTCATGGTGATGTGAACATCAACTCTAACAACAAGACGAATAACAGTCGTACGATCAATAATACGAACAATGTCTCCGGTAGGAATAACACGGTCAGTGCTTCCGCTGATGGCAGCCAGAACGGTGCCAACACGCAGGAGCAGATTGGTGGTGTCGGAGCCTCTCAGGAAGGAACAGCAAAAAATAAACTGAAGGTTCCTACCGCTGAGCCTGTGAAGCCAACGCTTAGCGTACCGGTTGAGCTACCGCCGATTTCCGGCAGCCTCTAATTTTGAATTCTGAAACAGGAGGAGGCGTGCGGGTTTCCTGCCGCTTCCTCCTTTTCATTCCAGATCATGCCGCGCACTCCTGAAAAATCTGAGAGGCAGAGACAGACCGAGCTCTCCCCCGAGCGTGGTGCGGAGGAGCGTGTTCGATCGATTGAAAAGAGGATCTCACCAGACGTGAGCTCACTCATGGCGGCAAAGCTCAAGCTTCGTCATGAGTCCAAGTCGTCTGCTCAAGTTGAAGCCAAAAAAGAAGTACCGCCGCCTGCGGTCAAGAAAACGCAAACACCTGCGGCCCCTGAGCGCACACGGGAAACCATAGCCCAGGGTACCGAAAATACTCCGGAAAGACTTCTGGAAGCCATTCGTGGTATTCGTATCACCGTGGATGGACGCGACGTTCCTGTGAATCTGGATGCAAAGATATCAAGTGCGACTGCTCTGCAGAGTTTACTGAAAAGAAATAGTATTTCTGCTGCTCGGTATACGACATATGCGCAGAACATGCGTGACCATGCGCATGTACTCTCTGCTGCGCTCGTAGGCAAAAATCCGCGTAGCGTGTCTTTCGATGGACTCAGATTTTCTGTCGCTGACGGATCACGAACGATTGTCTCGACAGCCACTCGCGCATACGCACTCGATGCTCGTGGAAATGTTTCAACGCTGTCTGGAACTCGCGTAGATTTTCAGGACAAGCCGAGTGGTTTTGAAGTGACGGTGAACGGGCAGCGTGAAATTCACCGTACCGATGGCGGCTTGGCAGTTGCTGAGCAGGCCGGTGTTCGACAGTTTTACGATGGTAGTAATCAAGTTCCTGTTCTTGAGCAGCAAAATGGTGAGACGTTTATCGTTGGCCAGGGCGGTTCCCGCGTTAGCATGAGGCCTCGTGGATCCATTCGCAGTCTTGCTGAGGCAGGGGAGTGGGGAGCTGGTATTGCGCAAACACTTCGTACGCCTGAGGCCATTGGTGCATTCGTCTCACAGTTTTTCTACGGTCAGGATTATCAGAAGGCTTCCGAGCAAGCTGACTGGAAAAATAACCAAATCCAGAAACCAGCGAGTGCTATCCAGTATCAGCACGAAAACACTCAAGATGTGCAGCACTGGCAGCGGACACTTCTGCAGCGCAGCGGTGACTGTGAGGACTTTGCACTTCTTGCACAGGGTCTTTTGGCTCAGGCAGGTATCAAATCATTCACATCGCTCGTGACGCCAAGTCATTACGAAAGCGTGTTCTTTGAACCGGCTGGGACAGATCAGTCCGGACGTGAAACGTACTTTGTGTGTTCCGTGGGACTCCGCGGTTTTAAGAGGTCCACGCAAGCATTTTCAAGTCTCGGTGAAGCGGTCCAGTCACTGTGGGATCCGATGAACAGTGGCGCATCGTCGCCATCACAATTTGCACTGAAAGGTGGAACTGCTGGCGCGATCATTCATGACCAGCCGAAAAATCCTTCCGATAAAAAAGGTGACGTCTATACAGCAGACTATCGCGATGATACGTACTTCCGGCAGTTTATCCGGAGGTAGACACGCAAAAGTCGCCGTGGGGAGCACAACGACTAATGGAGGAGGTTGATGAGAAAACGACCGGCGTTCTTGACCGTGTTACGGGTCGATGAACGTTCGGATCGTTCCGCACGGCCAGATGGCCGTGAACATGAGTACACCGGAAGCGTTGCGCCAGTAGCGACCGGTTAAGGTTCGGTGGCGAGACGCAGGAGGAACCTTCGAGTAGCTTGCGAGGAGGTTGAATCGACGCCCTTCGGTGTCGACAAAGTAACCTCCGCAAGCAGCCCAGCAGCGAATGTGGATGACATCCGTGCATTCGTCCGTGACGGCACTGTACGTGAGGCGCGGTGCCACAGCGTACCGAGTCGGCGGACAGTACGGTTCGACGTAGCGAGGTTCGGTACGCGGCGCGTAGCTGAGGTCGCCCTCGGTGTAGCGCGGTGCGTACGTACTCGCCGTTCGTGGTGCGTACGTTGTCGTCGTGTCTCCACCACGCTGGTGCCACTGACGCGAGTCCGTGGTTGTCGTGGTGGTGTGCCACTGACGACTGTCGGTCGGGGCATACGTAATGTCTCCCTCCCGATAGTGAATCGTGAGGTTTTGAGATCCATCTGCCGAAGCGTTGACAGCATTGTCTTCGCCTTCGACGATGTTCGTGTTGTTGATCTCACGTGGACCGGAAGCGTCCATTTTCTGTCCGAGCTTCTTTGCAATCTTTGCCTTCACCGCCGCCTTGATCTGGTCGCCCAAATCGTCGGCATTGGCAGAAGCAGAGAAAGCAACTGCGATGGCCAGGATGGCCAGTGTCGTGATGCGTTGCATCATGTTCGAAACTCCTTCGTTGTCGGTTGTGTGCTCCCCACAGCATCCACCTTTCACATACCCGCGCTCCCCGCGGGTACCAAAAAGGTAGTGATGCGGCTTGCACGGTTACAGGATCAGGACGGGCAACAAGCCCGCCTTCAGCCACTTGAAAAGTGGGTGCGTAGGGACCAGATATGGTTCCAAGGAACTATATCTAAAATACCATATAATTTGATTTTAGTCAATTATACATGCAAGCGATTCTCATGCCTTGGACGAAGCATTTGGCATAGGAGTTGGCGTCGCTCAGTACGATGGTTTTCAATGCGTATGGATTCTGCTGGATTGCGCGCTTGTTCGAGAGCTAGATCGTAAAAGCCACCGAGTCTTTCACTGACTGCTTCAATAACGTCGGCATCTGTTGAGTCTTCAGGGAGCCACTGCATTGTTCGCTGCAAAAAGCGTCGTAGTTCAGCTGCAATAAATACTTCGATTGATCGGCTGCCAATCACGAGTGTGCATTCTTTGTGACGTTCATCCGTAATAGGTTCGATAATCCTGGTTCCATCCGGCAGGCCTTTCAGCGCTATATCATTGATGACACTCGTTTTCGTCATATTGCTAT
>JAYTPR010000220.1:0-4385 GCA_043747095.1 Candidatus Peribacterales bacterium | reverse complement strand
GTGTACGCACGGTTACTCCAGCCGCCGTTACCCTGCACCGTGACGTTACTGATCTGCACTGACTGCTGACCAATGCCACCAGCATCTTTCGACGCAAGTTGAGCACGGAAGTACACGCTACGATCTTCTCGCTTGCCAAGCGTAAACATGCCGATGGGAATCTCAAGACGATAGTTTCTATTGGTAGACGATGTTGCCGTATTCAGCGTCGCACGACCGAGGTAGCGCCTATCATCGTCATAGACGAGGAGTGACTGCACTGTAGCCACATCAGATACAAGGTTCACCGAGATCGCCGTCACATCGAGCGGCTCTTCTTCAATGAAAAACTTCGCAGCACCGATCATCGGACTCGTTTCACCGAGCAAGATGAACTGCGACCTCACGACACTGTCGGTGAGCGGATCGAGCACACGATTGGGAAAGCTCGATGATGAAGAACTGGAAGAGGACACCCTGGAACTGGATGACGAACTGACCGAAGACAAGGATGATGAGGATGGGTAGACACCGCCTTCAGCGAGTCTCAGAGCCATCAATCCACCCTTGGACTCAGCAAAGAAAGCGGCCGCAAGGCGTACAGCCTGTCCGCGTGTCAGCGGCTTATCGAGCTCAATAGTGATAGGAAGATCCACTCCGCGCTCTGTCGCAGCAATGTAATACTGCTCAGCCCAATGCCCGGAAGCAGCATGTGATTGGTACCCAAAAAGAATGGTCAGCATTTTGAGCGCTTCACCGTACGTCACGGTGTACTCAGGATGAAATTTTCCGTCAACAAAACCTTTCACCACACCCTGATCCCTCGCTGCACAAATGTATGCGCTGAACCAGTCGTAGAGCATGACATCCGGAAAACATGAGCGTCCGGATTCATAGTATTCCCTCTGCGCACTCAGCATGGCGACCTTGAGGAACTCTGCACGGTTGATGACGCGCGTAGGACCAAACTGACGTGAGCCATAGCCTCGTACGATGTTTTCTCGTGTCAGAAGATTGATACCAGCGGCCTCTGGGCTACTTGCACGGACATCGTTATAAAAGTCCGCAGGCTGGATAGTAATGGCAGATGCCAGCATGGGAAGTGCCGTCAAAACGGCAATCAGTGACATAGAAATTCGTGTTTTCATAGAATGGGGAATGTAAAGGATGCAAAAGTGGTGCATACTCGCACATATGGTAGACGAAAAAATGAAGGATTTATTACGAAAATACGGCATTCACTTGAATACCGACGCAGGACAGCACTTCCTGACGGACGAAGACGTGCTGGCAGAAATCATCTGTGCGGCTGACCTAAGCCCAAAAGACCGCGTTTTCGAAATCGGCCCCGGTATCGGCGTGCTGACAGCCGAGCTTGTGAAGCGCGCTGCAAAAGTGACGTCGGTGGAGATCGACCCACGCTTCCCCCCGCTTATTCGTGAGTTCACGGAGAACGCACCAAACCTGGAGATCATCGTCGGAAATGCTTTGCAGACCCCAACTCCGACGGATGGACCGTACAAAGTCGTCGCCAACATTCCGTATCACATCACGTCTCCCCTGCTCCATCACCTCTTCATGGAGTCAGCGATACTGCCAACGTCCATCACGTTCCTCATTCAGCGTGAAGTGGCTGAAAACATCGCCTCACGCGGTTCGGATAGCATTCTGACAGTGCTCACGCGCCTCTACGGTGAGCCATCGCTCCTTCGTCTCGTCTCTCCGGAAGCTTTCTTGCCGCCACCAAAAGTAGATTCCGCAGTTCTGCATATCAAATGCTATGACAAACCGAAGGTAGACAAGGCAACCGCGCAGAAAATCTTGAATCTTGCGAAGCACGGCATGAGTAAGCGTCGCAAAATGCTCAGTAATTCGATCGGCGAACTTCCACACGGCATGGAAGCACTGGCCGCAGTGAAGATCGACCCAACGCGAAGGCCACAGACGATCAAGATCGACGAGTGGATCGCGCTCGAGGCAGACTTTGCAAAGCGCCGATGAAGACAATGAAGCCGACTCTCGGCTTCCTGATATCTTTTCTGACAGTGCTTTTTGTGCTGCGCTTCTGGCAGATGCCAGAGTATCCGATGCCAATATACGCCTTCCTGATGGGTATCTTGGCAGTTTCATTTTTCATCGCACTGTCTCAAAAACGAACAACAGTGTGGCTAGTCGTCGGAGTCACACTCGGAACTATGGTTGCCTTCAGTGCATCTGAACGCACGCAACACACTACGACTGCGGTGGACATCGAATCATTCGCTGATGGAGAAACCCATGAACTTCACGGATGGATCATCAAAGACCCTGACGTCAGACCAACGCACACTCGCCTCGTCATCGCAGTCGACTCAGTCGATGCCACGACGAAGGCAACCGGCCGTATCCTCGTGATGGAATATGGAGGCTACCCGCCACATCGTTACGGTGATGAAGTAACGGTCTACGGAAAACTGAAGCTTCCGGAGGTCATCGAAGGCTTCGATTATCCGCATTATCTGGAGCTCTCGGGCATCCGAGCACTCGTGAGCCGAGGCAGCGTACAAACGGCATACATTAGCGCAAAAAGGCCTCCCGATGCGCGAACGTACGCGGTGTTTGGCCTCCTGTATAACCTCCGAAAATCCATCGAAGACCGTATCGGACTCATTTTACCGGAGCCACACGGCTCACTCCTTGCAGGACTACTGACGGGTTCACGTCGCGGACTGCCGGATCATCTCTCAGAAGACTTCAGAACATCAGGCATCACGCACATCATCGCGGTGTCGGGTTACAACATCACCATCATCCTGACGCTACTGAGTAGCGCGCTCTTCTGGCTTCCGGTGAAGCGTCGGTTCTGGCCACTCGTGTTCATGGTGACTGCGTTCACCATCTTCGTTGGAGCAGGTGCTCCGGTCGTTCGAGCGGCCATCATGGGTATCCTCGGTTTACTCGCGCTGCAGGCTGAACGCGTCGCCATTCCGCGTCTCACTATTTTATGGACAGCGTTCTTCATGCTGACATGGAACCCACTCCAGCTCTGGTACGACGCAAGTTTTCAGCTGTCATTCCTCGCGGTCCTTGGCATCACCGAGTTTGGGCCGTTTCTGAAGAAGACACTGAAGCGCGTCCCTGAAACTTTCGCCATTCGTGAATCTCTCGTCGCAACTATTGCAGCGCAGCTTGGTACTCTTCCGGTTTCTATCCTGATTTTCCATCAGTTTTCACTCGTGTCACCGCTGACCAATGTGCTCGTCGCTCCACTCGTACCGCTTGGCATGATCCTTGGCACACTCTCGTTACTGACTAGCCTAGTATGGTTTCCTTTGTCACTTCTACCAGGTTACGTGACATGGGCAGTGCTTGAGCTCATCATTCTCATCGCAAAAATCGGCGCTGCAGTCCCGTTTGCTGCGCTACGCTGGTAACTAAAACTGGTACACGAGCACGTTCGTTCCGCCCCAAAATGGCATCTTCACAAACACTTTTTTGATCGGCTCTTTTTTCTTGAACGAAAACGTATTCGTGATCACTTTCGTTCCCGGTTTCAGCTCTTTCTCTAACTTCGGAAGCAGCTTCTGCATGATATCGATAGAAAGGTACGTAAAAACGACATCAGCTTCGCTGAGATCCTGCGTGAAAAAATCCTGCATACGCATGTCAGGCTTGGCTTTGCTGATCGCATTCAGAAATTTGGCGAGTAGCCAGACACCAAACGCACCCTCATACCCAATGGCACGCAGACCCGGAACTTTGAGCATCGCGCGCCTGAGCACTCTTCCATCGCCTGCGCCAAGATCGAGTGCCAGCATCCCAGGCTTCAGGCCAGCTTCAGTAATCATCGTCTCGATGACTCCGGCTGGTGTCGGTACAAACGGCACCATATGCTTGAAATGAAACACGGAGCTTATGAGTACAAGCACCAAGAAACAGATCAAACAGAACAGAAACAAACCGAGGAGGATGGTCACAATGGTTTCGATCACGCGAGGATGAGACCCAAATACGTGAAGAAGGCGCCAAGGAGCACCATCACAAAGCCGGTAAACATCTGCATGGCTTGGCTATCCAGGAGTGAGTCCTCCATGATCTCGCGATACTTGGCGAACGTTGCTGGCCACCAGGCCATGATAAGACCCTTGATGAGCACGATCCACGCAATGAGAACGACTGCGCCTTCTCCGTCTGGGGAGATCTGGTACTGGCGCCTGAGCGTTGTGACAGCCACGGAGATCACACCGACCGCAACGAGGCGGAGGATATTTTCATCCTTCAGAAACTTACGCCTCCAAGCGAGGTGCTTCTCATCGGAGAAGACCAATGGGAAGCCAAAGACGTAACAAAATACGCCGAGAATCAGAGCAAAGCTTGAAAGGGACATGGGGTGAGGTGAAGGTTGGCTCTTATTGTTTTCTTTTCGG
>JAYTPR010000219.1:0-1975 GCA_043747095.1 Candidatus Peribacterales bacterium | reverse complement strand
GAATAATTGATCCAGCCATGTTTTGCCAGTGCATGCTTAATCTCTCTGAAAGCTTTGTAATATCTGCTTTCTTTTTATTAAATTCAGGCTTTGTCCTCCAAAGTGTATTAATTCTTGAAAAAAGGTATGAACCGTCGATGAGAATAAAGCCTGTATTCTGAGAAGATGTCATAAAATAAAAACCCCCGCTTTCGCGGGGGCTCGTGAGCGATTAGAAATCTCCCATTCCTCCCATGCCACCTGGCATCTGAGGCATAGAAGCAGATTCTTTCTTCGGAGCGTCGACGATGCCAACCTCGATAGTAAGGAACATGGCAGCGACTGATGCTGCGTTCTGGAGAGCTGAACGCGTGACTTTCTTTGGATCGATAACACCAGCAGCAACGAGGTCTTCTACTTTCTCGGTGACGACGTTGTAACCCATCTTGCTGTCTTTGGCCTGCTTCACCTCAGAGACAATGACAGAGCCCTCAAGTCCGGCGTTCTGTGCAATGTTCTTGAGTGGATAGGCGAGTGCCATCTTTACGATGTCGACACCGATCTGCTCATCTTCCGTTCCGCCTTTCACTTTCTCCAGTGACTTCAGAGCATGGATGAGAGCAGCACCACCTCCTGCGACGATGCCTTCCTCAGCAGCTGCGCGAGTAGCGGAGAGTGCGTCCTCCACACGGTGCTGAAGTTCTTTCTGCTCTACTTCCGTAGCGGCACCAACTTTGATGACAGCAACGCCACCCGTGAGCTTGGCCATACGCTCCTGAAGTTTCTCGCGGTCAAAGTCGCTCTTCGTTTGCTCGATGTTCGCCTTGATCTCATCAATACGAGCGGAGATATCTTTCTTGTTTCCAGAACCGTCGACGATGAGCGTGTTGTCCTTCGTCACGACGATCTTGCCTGCCTGACCCAAGTCCTCAAGCTTCGTGTTCTCAAGCTTCAGGCCAACTTCTTCACTGATCACGCGTCCTCCGGTGAGGATAGCGATGTCCTTGAGCATTTCCTTGCGGCGGTCACCGAAGGCAGGAGCCTTCACCGCAACTGCGGAGAATGTTCCACGCATTTTGTTCACGACAAGTGTTGCGAGAGCTTCACCATCAATGCCTTCTGCAATGATGACAATTTCCTTACGACCCTTCTGCGCAACAGCCTCAAGAACAGGGAGGATTTCCTGAATAGAGGAAATCTTTTTGTCTGTGATGAGAATGTACGGGTTCTGGTACACAGCCTCCATGCGTGCAGCGTCCGTGACGAAGTATGCAGAGATGTAACCGGAGTCGAACTGCATTCCTTCTACGTATTCCTTTTCCATACCCATGGTCTGACCAGCTTCCACGGTGACGACACCGTCAGAACCAACCTGCTCCATGACTTCGGAGATGATCTTACCAACCTCTTTGTCCTGAGCGGAAATAGTTGCGACAGCAGCAAACTCTTCCTTCGTGGAAATATCTTTCTTCTGCTTCTCAAGATCAGCAACGACGGCTTCCACAGCTTTCATGATGCCGTTCTTCATGCTGATAGCGTTTGCGCCAGCAGTGAGGAACTTGAGTCCTTCCGAGATCATGCCTTCTGCAAGAACCGTTGCAGTCGTCGTACCGTCACCGGCTGCGTCATTCGTCTTCGTAGCAGCTTCCTTCACGAGCTGTGCGCCCATGTTTTCCCATGGGTCTTCAAGCTCGATTTCTTTCGCAACCGTGACACCGTCTTTGGTGACCGTTGGTGCGCCGTAGGACTTGGCGATAAGAGCATTGCGGCCGTTCGGGCCCATGGTGACGCGGACTGCGTCAGCAAGTTTACGAATGCCTTTCACAATTTTCTGACGAGACTCGTCTCCGAAGCTAAGGATTTTTGGTGACATGGTAGTGAAGTGGAAAGTGGATAGGGGAGTGGCGGAATCGTTTACTTCACGATGCCGAGAACAGAGTTAAGGTGCAGAACTTTGAGCTCAACGTCTTTGCCTGCTTTATTCTTTACCTTGAGG
>JAYTPR010000218.1:0-3385 GCA_043747095.1 Candidatus Peribacterales bacterium | reverse complement strand
CGTTCGCCTCGTCTGAGCGTGCTCGAGCAGCCAATTCCTCGACCGCGTCATATCCGATTCGGTCTTGCAGATCGCGAAACCGGATACACTAACTTTCTTGCGGTCGACGATGACGTTTTCCTAAAACCGTCGCAGCTCGAAGTACTGTGCACTGCACTCCGTCTCGATCCCTCACGGCCGCATGGTGTCACGGGTGTTCTGTACGATTCTTGGAGGGGCATGCTCTACCACAACATGAATAGTCGCACAGCCCCGGTTGATGTTCTCAATCGTGTGTACGCGTTTACGTCGACGCACGTCGATGCGTTCTTTGGACTCCTTCGTGAAGCCGGTTTCGGTCCGACACATTCCGCCTGGACTACTTCGTATTGGGACGATATTTTTCTCAGTTTTTGCACGAATAAACCGATGGTGCAGTACACAGGTCCATACCTGAATTGCCCGTCCCAGAATCAGGCGGATATTGCCGTATCGACGCGTCCGGAAGTTATGCGGCTGCGCCTTTCCATTCTTCTCATGCTCCGACGCATGCGTCCGAAGCAAGGCTGATCCGCTATGCCCGATTATTTCGCACCAGGTTAGCTACTTTTTCTGCGAGGTACTCGGCGCTGTCAGCTAAAATCCACAGTGGCGACAGTCGTTTTACCGGGTATTTCAGAGCGAAGGACATGGGCAGTGGATCTACAGTGATCTCATTTTCGCCATCCACTCCGTGACGCGGTACGGTGACGAAATATTCTAGCGTCTTCTGGTCTTTCTCTGATTCTGGAAGAGCTTCCCACTGACGCACCGTGCCGTAATCGATGGCAAGTTGCTTCAGTGTCGCCTTATCGATTTCGGTGCCCGATTTCAGTTGATCGAAGATAGCTTTCCACTGGAAAATCGCACCGCGCAGTCGCTCAGGATTCGCAACCTGACTGAGCCATCCGCCGAATACCTTTCCCGCAATCTGCTCAGATGTGCGTACCGGAAAATGTCCAAGAAAGAGTGTCTCGGATTGCGTGTGGCTCGCATTTTCGTCCGTGTCACCTCGTACAAGTGCATGGCTTCCCATCTGTAGCTTCACATTCTCTTTGAGTAGCGCTCCTGGAATGATGACTTTGTACCATTGCGGCGTTTCTCGCACCCTTCGATGCCGGATGCGCAGCAGAACGTTCATTTCCGATTCGACGTCCCCGGGCATGGGAACGTAAGTGCGCCACGGAACGAGCACTGCAGTGTCATGTGGTAGTTCTTCCAGTATTTCTCTGACATCGAGGCCTCTTTTTGCGCACAAGAATTCATCAGCATCGAGGGGAACGACAATATCTGCCTCATTTTTGATTTCCGTCAGCAATGTCGTGAGCGCATCGCCTTGGGCATGGACAAACGAATCATCGTAACGGATGTCGAGTGGTAATCCTTCGGCCTTTAGATTCTTCAGGATCTTTCCCGTATCGTCTTTGCTTTGGTTATCGACGATGATCATGCGATCGAAAATCACACAGTGATGTCGCACGAATGCCTCGATGACGTCCGCTTCGTTGCGAACCCAACTGATGGAGATGATATGCACGATCGGGATCGTAGCATTTCTGCTATCTGCCCGACAGGATGCGTCGTGCGAGCCTGTGGAGTAGGGGAGCGTTCTGAAGCCCTGGATTGAAGGCCGTTCGTTTTAGTGTATCAAGGAAGAGTGATGTTTTCGGATGTTTACAGTCGTCGTTCCAGGGTTTTGAAACAACGAAATGGACGATCTTTGCGTCATTGATGATCTCTTTCACCATCATAGGATTTTCGGGCACCCATCCCGTCAGCATCAGTCCTTCTGCTTCCACATTCCATCGGGGATCGAGGATGAGGAAGCGTCCTCCAAGCACTGCGTTCACACCGTCTTGGTCCCAATATCGGATAATCTTCTCGTATCGCTTGGTGTGGTCGATGATCTTCGTAGCGATTTCTTCTTTTCTCCACATATCGAGATTGATGAGCATAAGTCCCGCATTGAAGTATGGCGTCTGTGGAGGAATCTCCAGCTCTTTATAATTTGGGAGCGCCCACTCACTCGAGACCGTCGGTGAACGTAGTTCCAGAGCAGCGGCTGCAGGATGGGAGGTGAGATCGGTATTCCAGAGTTCCTCGATGTCCGCGAAAAGCAACATGTCCGCGTCCATCTTCAGGATTTTGTGATGGTGCGGCAGTAGTTCCGAGAGCATGAGGTGAAAGTACATCGCCTGATGCACGCCGTTGAATCGTGTGAGGTTTTCGATTTTGGTAGTATCCGGCTTCAAAAACGTTACGGAGAGTCTTGGATCTTTCCACGAAGCGAGGAGTTTCTTCCTGGTTTTTTTCTGGAGATCGGATTCAAGAACGTAGAGCTTTATCCTTCTCGCTCCGGGGTGATGATCGAGCATCGAGCGAACCATAACAGCGAGGCCCGGTGCATACCGTTCATCCGTGCTGCATGCGATGACGATGGGCAACTGTTCATCTGATGACTTCATGTGTCGCGGCCGGAAAGAGACCGCACGGTTTCGCGGATGTTTTTGGTTTTACGGAGCATGACTTGATAGTCCATCAGCACAATGACATATTCTCCGTCAAAACACTCCATGAACGCATCAATGGCTTTCTGTGGGCCTTTGAGAGGATCTTCCGGAAACGGATTCCAGCGGTAATCATCGAAGATAAGAATGCCGTTTAGTTTTAGGAGATCCCAACACAAGACCGCGTCCGAGAGCACATTTCTCGCTGTGTGTGATCCGTCGATGTAGATGATGTCGAAGGAATCAAGTGGAAGTTTGCGAAGTATTTCCGCGGAAACTCCTTTCCGCTTCGTTACTTTGTTACCTGCGCCGGACGCTTCAATATTTGCATCGAAACGCTCCTCGATATCGATGTCATCGGAGATCGGAAGCTTCATACGATCCCGGATTTCGCGGAATTCAGAATCGAATTCAAAAAGGTCGACGCATGTGAGATGCGAGCCAGAACCCGTGAGCAGGTTTTCGAGCATCCAAACAGCGCTCCTACCCTCGAAACTACCTACTTCGAGCACATGTACGTTGGGTTTACCCATAAATCCGCCCAGTTTTTCCTTCCAGATCGTAATGTTCTGGCTGAACCAATCATTTTCAAAGTGATACTGCACGGACGGATACTAGCAACATTTGCACTTCCTCGCTCGGCCGCTAGAGTTAGGCAATGCCGCTTGCGGATACATTCAGTAGCATTCGTTTTCGCTTTCTTCGGCCTCAAAGAGGGCTCATGAGGCCGCTGTGGCATTTTCTCGTGCGGCCGCATTGGCGACCTCTCGCTTTCATCGATTCATTCAACACTGTCGTTCCTTTTTTAGACAAATCGTATAGAAAAGCGCTTTGGAAGGTTTCCTTCATGCCCAAGATGT
>JAYTPR010000217.1:0-4577 GCA_043747095.1 Candidatus Peribacterales bacterium | reverse complement strand
ACTCTGGCAAATAACGTTTCGGTCCGAAGATTCAGCATGCGATGCATCGCGAAAACGATGGGATGAGTGCGCCCAGCCTCAAATTGTTTACGAAGGAGCGGAGACGCAAAGAATGCAAGTCCGAAATAATAACCCAGGACACCTGTGGAAAGAATGTGCACCATCATCGTCAGAATGCCGCGACCGAAAACCGCACCGATGAGCGAACCCCACTGTGGGGATGGAGATTCCAGGAGATAGTTTTTCACAAATCCCACGAAGTACGTGGGGTTTGCCAAGTTCTCGGCGAATGCAAACCCGAGCGCAACGATGATGGCGAGCTGCAGCGTGTCATCAATGGAACGGAAGAACTCATGACTAGAATGCCGAAGCACCCAGTACTTACTAACTTCCTCGATGACACCGACGATGAGATAGGTAACGAGTGTGACAAGAACGATGGATGTATTGCCGGTCGCACTTTTGAAAATACTTTCCGCGACAAAAACTTCCGAAGAACCTCCGAAGCTGAGTGGAACAATCTTGAACAGGAAGAAATTCAGCTCAATGCCACGAACCATCAGCTCGTGATAGAAGAGAATGGGCACCGTGCTGAGCATGCCTGCAAAAAAAGCGAGAACCACGATAGACAGACGCTCTTTGTGGTAGCCAAGAAACAGCTTGCACCAGACTATGACAGGTAGTAGTGCGATGACAGCGGCTATGGCCGTAGCGAGTAGCTCCGTCCTCGTGCTGTAGCGAAGCATGGCGTAACTCACCCAAAACAAAAATGTTCCAAGCACCGTCGCTTTGATCGTCGGGTTCCAAGGACCAAACAAGAACCTCCAACCGATGACGACACACGTCATGCCAAGTGCCATGAGGAACGGATCTTCACCGATTCCTGTTTCAAAGAATGCGCGCTTGAATGCGATGAGAATCCACGTTACCAGCGTTCCGAGGACGAACGCATAAAAATATTTGTATCTGTCTTTGTTACCGTGCCATCGCAGCTGGTCAAACATGCCAAGCGCCGAAATCGCGATGAAGACAAAAATCGTACGATAGAACGCAGTGGAACCGGTGAGCGATGCAAGCGACGTGTTCTTTCCGTATCGAAGTGACAAGGCGAAAAGTAGCCCCGCAATGATGACGGATGCTGCAATAGCACCCATCTTCGGAAGATACGGATGTGTCTTCTCAATACTAGCCAAAGACTCCTCCTCAACCACTTTCACATTCAGCGCACCCGTCCAGACTCGAATGAGAATGAATGCAGCGCCGATTGCGCCAATGATGATGAGGAATTGGATCATGTTGATGTAATCCGTTGATTATACCATTTTTTTGGCTTGAAGAAAACATCGGATGGCTCCAGAGAGCCAGGACACTCAAGCCCTCCCCAAGGCGCCTATTCACTGGTAGCGTATGCGTGTGGCCATAGCCACAAATCGGACTTTTTGCCCCCTACGCATGCCAGCACCCTCGCTCGAGTCACTCGTTTCCCTCTGCAAGCGCCGAGGATTCATTTTCCCAGGCTCAGAGATTTACGGAGGCCTCGCAAATACGTGGGACTACGGTCCGCTCGGTCTTGCGATCAAAAACCGCATTCAGCAAGAATGGTGGAAGCGCTTCGTCCATGCTCGCCGCGACATGGTTGGCATCGAGACCGGTATCCTCATGAATCCGAAAGTGTGGGAAGCGAGCGGTCACGTCTCCAACTTCGGTGACCCTCTTGTGGACTGCAAGAAATGTAAAGAGCGCTTTCGTGGCGACAAACTTTTGGAAGAAAAAATTGGCGTAGAAGGTGCAGCGGTTCTGACACTTGACCAAGTGCAGCCGATGCTCGTTGCGGAAAAAATTGAATGTCCCTCGTGTGGCGCCATCGACTGGGCAGTCGCAAAAAAATTCAACCTCATGTTCAAGACACAGCAGGGCGTCATCGAAGGTGAAGGAGCCGATATTTATCTGCGTCCGGAAACGGCGCAGGGAATGTTCGTCAACTTCAAGAATATCGCTCAAACAAGCCGAAAACGCCTGCCCTTTGGCGTCGCTCAAGTCGGTACTGTTTTCCGTAATGAAATCACGCCAGGAAACTTTACGTTCCGCACACGAGAGTTCCAGCAGATGGAGATTGAGTACTTTGTGGAGCCCGGAACTGAAGGACCGATTTTTGAAAACTGGAAGGACGTGATGTGGCAGTGGTGTCTGGACATCGGACTCTCACCAGAGAGACTTCGCATTCGCGAACACACGAAGGAAGAACTCTCGCACTATTCATCTCGCACGCTCGACATCGAATACAAGTATCCATGGGGATGGGGCGAACTCTACGGACTCGCAAACCGCGCAGACTTTGACCTGACGCAGCACGCCAAATTCAGCGGACAGGATATGACGTACACGGATCCTGATGATCCAAAAAAGAAATTTACGCCGTACGTTGTGGAGCCGACTTTCGGCCTCACACGCACGGTACTTGCCATTTTGATGGAAGCGTACGACGAAGAAAAACTTGCGGAAGATGACACGCGCACCGTGCTTCACCTGAAGCCACTTGTGGCTCCGTTTGATCTTGCGATTCTCCCGCTCTCCAAGAAGGAACACCTCAGCAGTTACGCAGAAGAGTTGCACAAAAAAATTGTACAAGAAACCGGTCTCGTCGTGGACTACGACCTCACGGGCTCCATCGGAAAGCGGTACCGCAGACAAGATGAAGTAGGCACACCGAAATGCGTGACCGTGGACTTTGGAACAATCGGCGAAGATGCAGCGCAGGGAGAAAAAGATACAGTGACGATTCGTGATCGCGATACGCAGGCGCAAGAACGTCTCACAATCTCAGCGCTCATCGAGAAGTTGAAAGTACTGTAAAAAAAAATCGGATCTTTCCTTCTTCACGATGCCTCTTCATCTTCCCCGCTTCATTCTTCTACTATCTATACACTCGTGATGTAGACAATGGATGAAGCAACTGTAAGAACAACTCCAACTATAAACATGAGTGCCGTACGTGATGTCTTGGTACCGTACGTCTGTTTCATAGGATATGTGTGTGAGAAATAGCTTTGCTTATTATACAATATTTTATATATTTTGTAAATATTCAATCCAACAGCTACACAGCGCTCTATAGCTTGCAGAAGACACGACAGACGTGTATAAAGTTGTAGCTTAAAAAGCTAACCCTCCCCGACCGATCGCGCGGTCCTGATCCCCTGCCAAGAATTCCGGCACGGGAAATCCTCCGCACAGAGCGAGATGACGTCAGGGAGTAGACCCCAAGGATTATCTCATCATCATTTATTCCCCCTTCGCGCCCTCGGCGCATTCTTCCCCCATCTGTATGGCGATTCCGTCGACGAAAGAACTTATCTCCGCTGCATGCCACTTCGGCCACCGCAAAGAAAAGTGGAACCCGAAAATGAAGCATGACCTCTTCGGTGTACGCCGTGGAGTCCATATCTTCGACATCGAGAAGACGGAAGCAGGGCTCAAGAAAGTCTGCGACGAGCTTCGCTCGATGCAGAAGTCGGGTAAGACGATCCTCTTCGTCTCCACCAAACTCCAGGCCCTCAACGCCATCGAGCAGACGAGCCGCGCGCTCGGTCAGCCGGTCGTCACAAAGAAGTGGGTTCCTGGACTTCTCACAAACTGGTCCACGATCAAGAACCGTATCCGTTACTACCTAGATCTTCAGACCTCGTTCCGCACAGGCGACGTGGAGAAATACACGAAGAAAGAGCAGGTGGTACTCCGCAAGGAACTCGCCAAGCTGGATGCCGGTTTCGCCGGTGTCTCCACGATGAAAGGTCTTCCTGATGCCGTCTTCATCATCGATGCTGTCCGCGACCGCGTGGCAGTTCTCGAGGCACGCAAGCTCGGTATTCCAGTCTTTGGTATTTGCGACTCCAACGGTGATCCTGATGATTTCAAAATCTACATCCCAGCAAACGACGACGCCGTGAAGTCGCTTGAGATGATCCTCGGTTGCATCCAGTCCGAACTGGAGGGTGCTAAGCCAGCCAAGACCGACGAGTCCATGAAGGCCTAAGTCTGTATTTCACTTTCCCCTCCCGCACATGTCCATCACTGCAGAACAAGTTGCCAAACTTCGCGCCCGCACGGGTAGCGGAATCTTGGATGCGAAGAACGCTCTTGAGGAAGCCAAAGGAGACGAAGAACTTGCGATCGAAGTCCTCCGCAAGCGCGGCAAGGCTCAGGCAGTCAAGAAAGGTGACCGCGCACAGAGCGAAGGTGCCATCTTCATCGCCACTGACGGTAAGAAGGCAGCCCTCGTCCAAGTGAAGTGTGAGACTGACTTCGTCGGCCGCTCGGAAGTCTTCGTAAAATTCGGACAGGGTCTGGCTGATACGCTCCTTGCCAAGGGTAAGTCTGCGTTTGATGCGTACGCCGCTGAGAAAGTTCCATCTGCCGTTCTTGAGCTTGGTGAGAACATTTCGCTCGGAGAAGTACGCGAAGTTGCTGCGCCAGTGATCGGAACCTACGTTCACTCCAACCGTAAGATCGGTGTTGTTGTCGGCCTCGAAGGAGGTGCGGTTGAGCAGGCTTCCGACGTTGCTATGCACGGCGCAGCC
>JAYTPR010000216.1:0-3092 GCA_043747095.1 Candidatus Peribacterales bacterium | reverse complement strand
TGTGTCATGGAGATCAAGGGGTCTAAGAAAATCGGCAAGTTCATGCCCGGTCGTAATATTCCGGTGCTTGAAGAGACGAAGCTCTACGACGATCAACCGCCGTACGCGCTGCTTCTTTCGTGGCACATTGGAGAAGAGCTCATGAAGAACCTCAAGAAGCGTGGCTTCAAGGGTGATTTCATCATGCCGCTGCCGGTGCCGCGCATCGTGAAAAACGCCGACGTCGCTTAAGTTAGCGGCGCACAGCGACGAAGATTCGTTTTCCTTGTTCGGTGACCGTAAATCCGTGACCTTCAAGATACGTACGAAGGTCCTCCGGAGTCGCCTTCGGTTTTTGCACGAACAAATGATAGTTCATGACGATGACATCGATACGTTTCAGGTATTCAGGCGGGAGTCCGTAGAGAATTTCGTACTCGACACCTTCGGCGTTCATTTTGAGCAGCTGACAACGGTCGATCTTTTCCGTATCGAAGACGTCCTTGAGCGTTGTCACTGGTACCGAGACCGGATGGCTTCCTTTCAGTTCTGCATACAGTGAGTTGGCTTCGCTGCGTCCGGGTAGCACGTGCAGAGTCGCTGTGCCTGTTTCTCCTCCTACAGCTGCGCACCGAGTCTCTATGCGTGAGAGGTTGTTATTCATCACATTTTTTTTGAGATACTCACAAGTCACAGGATCAGGTTCGAAGCTGATGATTTTTGCCGATGGTGATTTCTTCGCGGCATACAGTGCGAATGCCCCGATGTGCCCGCCGATATCGAGGATTGTCGTCGCATCGTTCCAGCGAATACGTGCATGGTCGTAGACTCGGTTGATCCAGACATCGATGAATGGATTGATGTTCGTTGTGCCTGCAGGCACCGTGAGCTTGAGGCCGTTTCGTAGCGTATACACGGTGTCTGTTTGCGCGGTCTTTCCGCTGAAGAAAGGCTGCCAGTTTTTGACGAACACAATAAAGAGGATGGGCACACGAATATTCCAGTTCAGGCGCATTGATACGCGCTTCACAAGCGAGCGAATACGGTAGGAGAGGGATGGAGCTGGCATGTCCGAGGGATCATACCTCACTCCAGAAGACTCTTCCCGACAGTGTCGGCTTGGTATAGTTTCGTTCCATGCGCATCGCACTGTTTTCCTCGACTGCGGACGCCAAAAACGGCTACGGCAACATCACCGTGGAGCTCTGCCGTGCGCTCAAGGCTCTTGGCATAGAGTTCACGTTGTTCTTGCCCGAAGCCGAAAAGACATTTGCTGCGCAGTACATTCCAGATATTCCAACGGAGTTCAGTCTTCCGCCATATATCTTCGAGCTCAAGAATCCGAAGTCGCTTCTGTACCTCAAAAATATTGATCTCTCCGGATACGACGTTGTTCATTCCATCTTGGATTTCCCATACTGCGTTCTTGCCGCGCGCTTGGCGCGAAAATATAAAAAGCCTTTTATGATGGGTTCACAGGGAACGTACGGAGTCGTGCCACTTCTTCGGTTTCCAGATCGTCTCGCGCTTGAATTTGCGTACGGACAGGCTAAAAAAATCATCGTCCCGAGTGAATTTACGAAAGACATCATCCTGAAGCACACGAAAAAACAGTACGAGATCGATGTCGTTCATAACGGTGTGAACTTTGAACGCTTCGCAGCAGTTTGCGATGCATCCGCCATTCGTGCCAAGTATCCGGGTAAGACGATCTACCTTACCGTCGGTGGACTCAAGGAAAGGAAAGGCCAAGACCTCGTCATCGAATCTCTCGCGATCCTCAAAAAATCATATCAAGATTTCGCCTACATTCTTGTCGGTGCTGGCGAGTGGAAGAGTGTGCTGGAGGCAAAAGCGAAAGAGTGCGGCGTCGAGAAACACGTCGTATTTGCCGGAAGCCAGGATAGTGATGCACTTGTTGCCTACTTCCATGCGTGTGATGTGTACGTACACACGCCGAAGGTGGTGAACTTTAACTTTGAGGGCTTCGGCATCGTGTATCTGGAAGCAGGCGCATGCGGTAAGCCGAGTGTCGCTACTGACGCTGGGGGAGTGGCGGATGCCGTCATTGACGGTGAGACCGGTGTCATCCTCAAAGATGGAGACACAGAGGGCATTGCGGCAGCACTCCTCAAGTTTTCTCAGGATCCGCTCTACCGTAAGCGTCTTGGTGATGCAGGCAAGGAATATGCAAGAGGTCACGATTGGTCGCTCATCGCTCGTCGGTACATGGGGTACTACCTTGAGCTCCTCGGGCGCCCGGTAAAGGCTACCCGCTAGAGCCTTCCTGTCCTACACTGGGCGGCATGAAGAAGGTTCTCATCACGGGCGGTGCCGGTTTCATCGGCGTGAACGCGGCCAAGCGCTTTCTCGGTGCGGGGCACAGCGTGACCGTGCTCGATAATCTTTCTCGCAAGGGTACGGACATCAACGCGAAGTTTCTTGAGGATAATTTCAAAGGCAAATATACGTTCGTGAAGGCGGATATCAGGACGGATAACGATGTGCTCAAAAAACTCGCAGGGGAGAATGATGTCATTCTCCATCTTGCTGCGCAGGTTGCAGTCACGACGTCGGTCACTGACCCACGCACGGACTTCGATATCAATGCACTTGGTACGTTTAACGTTCTTGAGGCTGCGCGCGTCGCGAAGATCAAGCCTGCCGTGATCTACGCGTCTACAAATAAGGTCTACGGAGGACTGGAGCACATGCCCGCAGTTGAAGACGGCAACCGTGTGAAGTTCAAAGACGGTCGCCAAGGTGTCGATGAAGAGTGTCCGATGGATTTCCACTCGCCGTATGGTTGTAGCAAAGGTGCTGCAGATCAGTACGTTCGTGACTACGCGCGTTTGTACGATATGAAGACAGTCGTGTTCCGCCAATCGTGCATCTTTGGGCCTCATCAGCTGGGTGTGGAGGACCAAGGCTGGGTAGCGTGGTTCCTCATTGCTGCCATGTTCAAGCGTCCTGTGACGGTCTACGGCACCGGAAAACAGGTTCGTGATCTTTTGTACGTGGATGATCTCGTCGATCTCTATGAAAAAGCCGTTCAGAACATCGATGTTGTTTCCGGACAGGTGTTCAACGCTGGCGGAGGCATGAAGAACAGT
>JAYTPR010000215.1:0-2357 GCA_043747095.1 Candidatus Peribacterales bacterium | reverse complement strand
GGCAGTCGCTCCGGTTTCATCTTCAAATTGTGCCTGTACGAGAACTTTTCTGGATCTCGTCCGAATCAGCTTCAGTTTTCGAATTGTTCCACGGAGTGTCGACTTTTGATCAAGCGGAGCATCGACGAGGTTTGTCACCTGCGACAAATCCTCATGTGTCCGAGGAAGATACGAAAGAAGGTCATCAACCGTCTTAAGCCCCATCACATCAAGCGCATCAATAAACGACTGGGTCGTTTTGAGGAGTGCAGGTGTCAGGGTATCCCGAAGCTTCATAGAGGGGGCAATTGTACACCCGACCGCACGTGCTCGCAGTGTGGCGAATAGTCGCTTTTCAGAGCCAAAACTGGTATAATGTCTGATATGGCAGACTTCGCTACTGCAATGGCAAATCCGACTGACCTGAGTGAAGCCGCTCAGGTAAAAGCTGGTGCGCCTATCACCGGAGACATGGGTGAAGAGCACAAGCGTTTTGCGGTCACGATTTCGATGCTTCTGGAAAATGGCTCCATCGATGTTACGAAGCCTGAGTCATTCTTGAACCAGTCAGTCTACGACGGTCTTGATCAAGAGTGGAAAGGTAAGACCGACATGGCGATGATGAACGTAGCGACTCTCCTCAGTCACATCTACGACTTCTACAAGTCCAAGCAGACACCAGATGCCTGCCCACAGCTAGCGACGATGATCGAGCAGCTCTGGGAGATGAAACAGCGCATCGAATCCAAAGCTGACGTTTTCAAATTCTAATCCACTCTCCATGCCAAAAGCTCCCACCGAAAACCGTGAAGCATTCAAAGACGCAGATCCACGTATCAGCAAAGCTGCGAAAGCGACGCCTGAACAATCTGTCGAAACCCTGAAGACAATACTTGAGACAAAGGACTACCGCATGAATGCGTTCGCCTCTCCAGCCGACCCACGATCTCGTGAGCAATTTGACGTTGAAAAAGACATCATCAATCGTCGCCTAAACCTCATCACATCGATGGCCTAACCCAGTGAACGCGCGGATCGCGTTTCCACCAAGTCATGTGTCTTTTAGCATATGCTCGCGTTCCTGAGTCGATGACAGCTGCGAGCTTTCCAGTATCGATATGCCCGCTTTCAAGCGCCTCAAAGATCTCGCGATAGCCGACACTCTTCATGGCGGGATCAGCGATACTAATCCCCTGCTCTCGCAGTTTTTTTACTTCGTCGATCCAACCGCTCTCAAGCATAAGCCTGGTACGCGCGGAAATTTTCGCGGCGAGAATGTCTTTATCGATGTCCATGCCAAACATCAAAAGATCGTACGCTCCGGGTGTCGATTTCTTCTGCGATGATTTTGTTTTGCCAGTACCCTCGTAAATCTCCATCGCCCGCACGACATACACTTTATTCTGCATTGGAAACGAGGACGCAGTTTCAGGGTCGATCTCCGTCAGCCTCGCAAAGAGCGTCGTACCGCCATCAGCGTCGTATTCTTGAGCAAGCCTTTCACGAATTGCAGGATCGACTGGCGGTAGGGGTTCAAGGCCATCAACGAGCGCTGCTGTGTAGAGCATGGAACCACCGACGAGGACTGGAATGTTGCCACGCGCGTGAATCTCACTGAGTACGTGCTCAGCTTTCTGCTTGTACCACGAAATCGTGCAGTCCTCCCGAGGGCTCAAGACATCAATGAGATGATGCGGAATACCCTGCATCTCTGCCTGCATAATTTTGGCCGTACCAATGTCAAAACCACGGTAGAACTGACGAGAGTCTGCATTGACGACTTCTGCCGTTTTTCCAAAACTTTTGAGTAACTCTGCGAGTCTAATGGAAAAAGCTGTCTTACCGCTGGCGGTTGGGCCAATAACGACAACGAGGGGTTTTGCCGGACTGGTAGCCAAAAAACCCTCCAGAATTTGCCTGTATGTGGGGATGGAATTCGTCATGACAAGTACACTTATCGTAGCACTACTTTGACATATTTGCGCCTGCTTGAGGAGTGCCCACACGGCATCCTCTTGCGCTATAATAGACATGAACACACACACTGAATATCATTTTCTTATCAGCCGTTTCTCCACACGTTTATGCACCCGATGATCCAATCAGTCGCGCAGGGCATCTCCCGCGGACACATCACGCCGAGAAACACGCTCATCCCTACCGTTATCGAAAAGACGCAGTTCGGTGAACGCGTCTACGACATCTACTCTCGCCTTCTTGAGGAACGCATTGTGTTTCTCGGTACGCAGATCAATGACGACATCGCAAACTCGGTGATCGCACAGCTCCTCTTCCTTGAGAAGCAGGACGCCAAGAAAGATGTCATCTTCTATGTGAATAGCCCAGGCGGACAGGTCACGTCCACTATGGCCATGTAC
>JAYTPR010000214.1:0-3045 GCA_043747095.1 Candidatus Peribacterales bacterium | reverse complement strand
AATTGAGTCTCGATTTTTTACATACTCCTTAACTTCTTTGATAGGCTTAAGATACTTACCAATAGAAACATCGATATTAAGTATGCCATGACGATCTTCTTCAAAATTAATAAGATTATCATCAATGAGTGATGCAAAGTGTGAAGAAAGTTTTTCGGTATTTAATTCAGACGAAACAGATATATAACCTTTATTTTCCATATATTCAGCGGCACGTGCTAAACCATCAGCCATTGCTTGCTGTTTCAAATTTTGAAGCAAAGGAGATACTTCTATCGAAACACTCCCATTGCTGCATGTTAATAAATGAATTCTCATATAGCTACCCAATGACATCATTTTTAGTTTTCCAACATTCAATTCACCGACTTCAATTAACTCATCGGAGGATTGGATAGTTCGTCCATTCAGCTTCACAGCTTTTCCTTCAATTAGTCTTCTTGCATCGCTTTTCGAAGAAGCGAGTTTGTTGTAAACCAAAACATTCCCCACAGTCATGTCTTTTTTATAGTCAATTTTAGAAGTTTCCTGCTGCCACTCTTTAATCTTTTCCGGTAACCACTCTTTGAATGGGATGATTTCCATATCTATAGATTAGCTCGTTTTGCCTTCATTTCCACTGCTTTGTAGTAATCATCTTTGCTGTCCCCAGCGTCAATAACGGTTTCAGACACTGGAATATTGTTTCTAATATTCCCCTCTCTAAATTCCTTGTCCATTTTGTCGGCTGTTTCGGCATCGTAATACAAAGTGACTATTTCTTTAGCAAGTTTCATTTTAAATTCTTTAGGATTTGCACCTGACTTCATTTCCTTTTCCATTTTTTGTATCTCTTTCAACGGAATATCTGTGCAGCATTCCATGTATGTAAATATCAAACTATCTTGGATTGAAAGAGTTTTCCCATACATATCCTTAGGTTTATCTGTCAGATAGATGCAGTTGTTGTAGGACTTACTCATCTTGCGGCCATCGGTTCCCTCAATGAGTTTGGTCATGAGGACAAATTTATCTTTCTTCCCAAACGCAGTCTGCAGTGTGCGGCCTGCGAGCATATTAAAGAGCTGGTCGTTACCGCCGAGCTCTACGTCCACGTCGAGCATCACAGAGTCGTAACCCACCATGAGCGGGTACATGAATTCGGTGACTGAAATTGGCGCATCTTCTTTCATACGCTTTGCAAACATATCGCGGTGGAGCATCTGCTGCACCGTGAAGTGGCTTGTGAGGCCGAGAATATCTTTGAACGACAGTTTCTCCAGCCACTCGTGGTTGTACCTCACTTCCAGTTTCTTCATGTCCAAAATTTTCTTCGCTTGGTCGATGTACGTCTCAAAGTTTTTCTTCACATCGTCCGCGGTCAGTGCCTGACGCATCTCGTCGCGGCCGGACGGATCTCCAATCATCGCCGTAAAACTGCCGATGAGCAGGATGACGTGGTGACCGGCGTCCTGAAATGCGCGCATCTTCCGGAGTGGCACCGAGTGACCAAGGTGGATCTGCGCACCAGTTGGATCGATTCCCCAATACAGCCGAAGTGGCTTGCCTGCCTTCAATTTCGCCTCCGCAAGCTTCCTAGGCACAACGTCGCTAATCGCCCGTGACAGCAGTTCTTCAGGTGTCATGTTTCTCGAGTTTGCGGCATACTCTGGCCATGAGTCAAACCTCACCAGCAGCGGCTACGAAGTTGACGGTCACCGTTCCCGGTGGCGGACTCAGGATCGACCAGTTCCTTGCCATGCAGGAGGGCATCAAGAGCCGAAGTGCCGCGCAAAAGCTACTCGACGCAGGGTTGGTGCAATGCAAGGGAAAGCGCGTGAAGAAGTCTTCGTTCAAGGTGGAAGGTGGCGACATCGTGACATATTCACTCCCCGCTCTGGCTCCTGTGCCGGAAACTGCGACGTCATCCGTGAAGCTGCCCGTACTTTTTGAAGACGACGAGTGCATGGTCATCGAAAAACCTGCGGGAGTTGCGGTGCATGCGGGAAACGGTATCAAAAAAGATGAAGAGACCATCATCACCGCGCTTAAGCCTTTGTTTAAAAAACGAAAGCTTTCGTTTTCAGAAGGAGAAGTGCTGGTGCATCGTTTGGATCGTGAGACGACTGGATGTTTGCTGATCGCCAAGAATCCAGCGGCACACCTGAAGCTGCAGAAACAGTTTGCAGATCGCTCGGTAGAAAAAACGTACCTCACGATGGTCGCGGGTATCCCCTACCCTGCGTCAGCCATTATCGACGCGCCAATCGGTCGCCATTCTCAAGAACGCACGAAAATGTCCGTGTATCAGGCAACGGCTACCAGACACGCAAAAACGACGTACAGAACCATCGGAAAGACCGATGACGCTGCACTCCTCGCATGTGACCTCCATACCGGACGTACACATCAGATTCGCGTGCACCTCAAAAGTATTGGCCACCCAGTGCTTGGTGACCCGAGTTACGGAAGCGGACAGTCTGAGGATATTGCACAGAAAAATGATATCGATTTTTTGTGTCTGCATGCGTGGAAGCTGTCTTTTGTGTCGCCATCGAAGAAAAAAATAGATGTTGTGTGTGAGCTGCCGAAAAATTTTGTGGCGCTTTTGAAGAGGATGGAGATAAAGATTCCGAAATAGTGTTTCTTGTCCTTTTTGCCCAAGCACGATGAGATCGTGTTGGTTTGCAGTTGCTTAAGAAATCGATTGCCACTTTTATAGAAAGAAACCAAGTTTCAGTGACGATCCTGTTTGTCGTTTCTCGTTTTCTTCTTGGGGGACCAGGGAACCTCGGCGCGGTTCCCTAGGTCCCCCAAACCCCCATACCTTCGCGCTTTAACCCGCTCAGGATGGTGATAAGCGTGGTAGCTCTGACAAACGTTGGGAGGCTCAGGAAACGTTCGTCATATATCTATCTCGCAACACCTTTTCTCGGTGGTGTTCCTTGAAAGTAGAAATACTACGTCGTCGCCTTGAAAAAAATTCCGTCGCGCATCTTCGCGAAGGGAACGTGAGAAAAGCGCATGTTTGAGGCCGAAGGCCGAGTTTGCGCTTTTCTAGTGACC
>JAYTPR010000213.1:0-1340 GCA_043747095.1 Candidatus Peribacterales bacterium | reverse complement strand
TGGCAGCTATAGGTTGCGGAGTGGATAACGGGAACTCTGCAATCCCGGATCGAGACACAAACAACGCAGAATCACGCTGTCGAAGCCTGTCATCCCCACGAAATTCGTGAAAGGAAAACTGCGTTTTCCTCTCACGGGCTCTCCTTTCCTTCAGCGGTGTCGCTCCAGACAGGCAAAGCCTGTCTTCGCGACGCCCTTTTGGAGCTGGGTAGAGATCCGTGGTCGTAGACCAGTGATGCGAGAGAACGAGAGAGACAAGTATATCACGAAAATGAGTTCTCTGGCAGCAGGTTGCGCTCCAAGTTTATTACGCTTGTACCGGACGCGGCAGCGCTGGCTCCTCAAAAGGGACATCAGTTCTATCGAGTCGCAGAATGCCGATGTATCGGTTGTGTGATTCGTTATGAACACCGTTTTGTATTGGACCCTTTTCTGTATCCGCAGGATTCAGCGCCACGTTTGTATTCGCGAAATCTGCTTCAAGCAGTGCACCGTTTGCTGGCTTCCAATACTTCGTGAGTGACTTCATGTGCCTGCCCAGCAAATGACTGATGTCCATACGAGGGTCGATGCTTGGATCTGCAAGCATGCGTTCTGCAACGACGATGCGGCCGCTCTCGCGGACGTGCTCGGACATAAAGTGGTAGAACGCAAATCGTGTTTGGTTCGAGACATCGAAGACGCGTTGCCTACTTGTTTTGCTATCCAGCATTTCGGCTTGGAATGGCCATTCGAGCGTTCGTGCAGACGAGCCGCCTGGCATGGATAAGATACCCGCATCGATCTTTTTTCCTTCGAGAAGAATAGGCAGTGACTCTGGGTGGAGGATGTTGTCATCAATGATCATGATTTTTTCTTGCATTGCCTGACGCACGGAGTGCATAGCGTTTCGGATAGCTTCCGTATGGTGTTTCCAGAAAATTTTCCTTTCAGAAGTGACGTCCATTTCAGATGTCGCGAGAACGGCGAGATAATCTCCAAGACCGAGATCAGAAAGAAACTGATACGCCTCAATTGCGTTCACACGCGTGCGCTCGGTACCGATGATGATGCTATCCGGTTCTTTCATGGTCAGCGCCATGAGCTGAAGTCCGCGTCCGGTACCGATGTCGACGACTATTTCTCCTTTCTTCGGATCAACAAGGTCTGCAATGGCACGGTACAGTCCACTGGCCTCAAGATTTTCTGAGTCTTGCTGCCAATCGTGTCCATAGCTTTGTTCTTGCTGCTGGATAGCATCGTAAGCCATGTTGAAATCAATATTTTTCATAGGAGTTAATAAGGATAATCATTCGCGCGCTCAAGAACGCCCGTGACACAACGCCATCCGCCTGCTTGGC
>JAYTPR010000212.1:0-7790 GCA_043747095.1 Candidatus Peribacterales bacterium | reverse complement strand
GCAGAGGGAACACGAATACATGTCGCAATTAAGCAGCGACGACGTTGGAGGCCTTTGGGCCCTTGTCGCCGTTCTCGATGTCGAACGTGACAGCCTGTCCTTCCTGAAGCGCATCGAACTGGCCGTTCGTGGCAGAAAGATGGAAGAAGACATCAGGACCTTCGGCCTGAGCGATGAAACCGAAACCCTTTTCGGTCTTTTTCTTGATTGTGCCAGACGGCATAAAAAAAGTGGGAAGAAAAAAAGTTGGCGGCGGTGCAAACGCTTCTTTTTACAGAAGGATTCCGCCACCACGCACAGAATACACAGTTCCCCTTACATTTGCAACTAAGTTGCATTAATGCTGTTGAATGGCTTCTGGATTCACGTTAAGATGCACCTTGTGGCATCCGATGACCAAATTATCGGCGGCTTGAAGGCTTCTGGCGAGCGCATGACGGTTGCACGCAGGGAGATTATTCGTGCCTTTACCGGCTCCTCTTCCCCGCTCTCGGCGATCGCTATTTTGGAATATCTCAAGAAAAAAAATATTTCCGCAAACAAAACCACGGTGTATCGCGAGCTAAAATTTTTAGCGAAAAAGAGCATCGTCCGCGCTATTCAGTTTGATGAACGAAACCGCAGATACGAACTTGCACCAGAGGAACACCGTCATCACCTCATCTGTACAACGTGTAAGCGGATCGATGACGTGGTGCTGAATCATGACCTCGATGACGTAGAGCAACGCGTGAGGGATCAGAAAAAATTTAAGGTCGAAAGTCACGCGCTCGAGTTTTATGGCGTATGTGAGATGTGTCAGGATTAGGAATTGATGGAGCCGCTTGACGGAGTTGAACCGACGACCCACGCATTACAAGTGCGTTGCTCTACCAGCTGAGCTAAAGCGGCGAAGTACTGACAATGATGATGGAAAGATCAGGAATCGAGCTCCCTTTTTTATCACGACTCGCTTCGCTCGTCTGGGCAGCTGAGCTAAAGCGGCGAAGTATCGACGACAGATGAAATGAGCACTCTGCGACCGAGCGAGAGTATAGGGATGTTAGCGCTCCGAAAAAAGCATAATAAGCTCTTTTAGCTCCCCGCAGCCGGGACGCCGCGTCCCGGAGGTGTTAGGCTAGCCGCCAATGCCACAAATTCACTACGAACAACGTCACGGAATCTTCCACGTCACCACAAATACCATGGACTCCGTTCCGTGGTGCGCAGAAGAAGGTATCCCAAACCTTCTCATTGAGCATCTTTGCAAAACACGAGATACGAACAAAGCTCTCCTTCACGCATTCTGCATTCTTCCACATCACATCCATCTCATTCTTTGTCCGGGGCCGAAAGGATTGAGTAAGTTCCTTCAATCATTTAAATCAAACAGCGTGAAGGAATTGCACAAGCGAGATGGTCTGAGCCACATCGGTTGGCAATCCGGATTTCATGATGAACGCATCCGCGATAAGGCGCAGATCTCGAAAGCAGTCGCGTACGTGCAAGGAAACGGCATGAAACACGGGCTCGCAAAAGAAGTGGCGGACTATCCGTGGACATCCCTACATTTCCCATCTGTCCTCGATCCATTTGAATCTTGGTAACCGGGACGCGGCGTCCCGGCTGCGGGAGTAGAACAACTTCCAGACAATAAGGCTGCCACTGTTTTTATGGTATAATAAGAATCCTGCTCTTTCGATGATCGCTTGCCGCAAGGCAAGAGGAACGTCCGGACAGCAATGGAACGCTTAGTGGGTAACGCCCACCCGTGCATCACATATCAGGTAAAGGTGCATGAGGACTAGTGCCACAGAGACGATCCCGGGTAACTGGGAGTGAAACGCCTCGGGAACCGAGGACCCGCAAGGGTTGGCAAACTCTAGGTGCTGCAAGGAGGAATTGGGCGATTGGATCACCTCATGGTTCCGTGAGGCCGACTGCCCCTCCGCTCGACCGTGTGGGCAACCGCTCGGCTAGAGAGATGATCATCTAACTCGTACTTTGTACGGGGCCAGACAGAATCCGGCGTACAAAGAGCAGGATAAAGGAGACCGGGAAACCGGTCTTTTTTGTATCTAAACATAGTTGAGAGTGAGGAAAACAAAGAATTCCTCTCTAGCAAAAACCGGTGGAAATTGGTATAATGTTGAGATGATTTTGAACCGAGAAAAAGAACCACAGGCACCAGGGGAAAATCTTCCTCCGAAAACATTCCTCGGCCGTTTCTCGGCAATTTTCGGACGCGGGGGTGCACCGGAACCAAAGTCCGTTGAGCCAGAGGCGCCGAAAAGTAACGTGAGAGTCATCGACCCATCCATCGAAACACTGGATGTTGATGAAGCACTCAACGCCGAGACTGCGCTGAAACGTTTCGAAGCCGACTCCGGATTGTCGAGTGTGACGTTCCGTTTCGAACTCGAACCTGCAACAAAAGGCGTGGAGAAAGCACGCTACGGATTCACCGTTCGATACCCACGACCGTCAGACGATAATGCGCACGGACGCATGGCGGTGAAAATTATTTCGATTGATGATGGCTCGGCGCACATCGAATACGACATTCTCCCGAAAGATCGTGAAATGCATATTCATAGTTCGGTGATGGCTTCCTTGAGCGGAAAAAAGGTCTACTCGGCGTTACTGAAGAAAATCACCCAAAATACCGATACCGTGTCGCGTTCAGTGACGAACAAAGCGACGAGTGATCTGCGACTTCAGTACAAAAGCAAAGGCCTACCGCACTCGGTTCTCCGTACGGAATCACCACTCGCTGGCGGACTCGGTGACGGATTCATTAGTACGCTTGACCGTACCGGAACCGAAATGACGTCGTGGCGCGTGGATGCCAAGCTCGAAAAAATGCTGTCACTCGCAAGTAAGCTCCGAACAAGCAAAAAAGTACAAAAGCACGAGGTCGCTGTGACACGAAAATTGGTAGCCGATCTGAAAGAATACGTACCCCAGAACGAGCTGCCAGCTGGGGCGATGGAAGCTATTGAAGTGCAGATAGAGTTCTTAGAAGACATGATCTCGCATCTGGGATAAGCCGCGCAGTCCGGAAAGTCATAGATACCAAAGGCTACAAGCGATAAGCTGTGAGCCTCTATGAAGCGTTCCGAGATCCTCTTCGGCATCGCACGCATCCCTCTGGATGCGCTATCCGCACTTGCGGCACTGCTTCTTGCATACCGACTGCGTGAGGCGAATATCGATCTCCTCCCCCGCCTCCAACTTCTGTCACAGCAGAGCACGCTCCCACCACTCGAGTATTACATCGAAAGTTTTGTCATCCCCAGCGTCATCGCATTCGTCTGTATCGCTGCCATCCTCCGACTCTACTCACTTCGCACCACACTCGGCCCCTGGAAAGAACTGTGGCGCACCGGACTTGTCGCCATCCTCTGGATCGCACTCGTCATGGCGTGGTTCTTCATGGTGCAGCGTCAGCTCTTCTTCTCCCGCGCACTTCTCATCCAGTCCACATTTCTCCTTGCGGCCTTCGCCATGAGCGGACGTACGGCTGTCATTCTGCTGCAGAGGAGATTTTTGAAATATGGCATCGGCGTACGTACCGTCATTTCCGCTGGCAGCCGCGGCTTGCCTGAGTCTGTGAGCAAAGACTTGAAACGTGATGTTCGATATCGGTTTCTTGGCCATGTGGAGACGTTTTCTGCGATTCGTTTAATGCACGAAACAAGCCCGATCGACCTCGTGCTCCATACATCAGCCAATCCGGACAGCGGTGATACTGCTGAGCTTATCGATTATTGCCGCAGCCATCAGATCGGGTATGCATACGTACCGCCGGTGTTTGCCGACGTTCCGCATCAACTGAGCATCGGCAATATCGGCCTCGTTCCTGTTCTGAAATTTGAACCAACACCACTCGACGGTTGGGGGCGTGTCATCAAGCGCTGCATCGATCTTGTCCTCGGGCTTGCTATCTTTATCGTGCTGCTTCCGCTTCTTCTCATTATTGCTCTGCTCGTGCTCGTCACGTCGGGCTGGCCAATTTTGTATATCAGCAAGCGCACAGGACAGTACGGCAAAGGCACGATCCCGCTCCTCAAATTCCGTTCCATGTGCGTTGATGCCGATCAGAAAAAGAAAGACCTCACGAACTTGAGTCACCGTACAGATGGCCCGCTCTTCAAGATCAAGGATGACCCGCGTATCACGCCACTCGGACGTTTCCTGAGGCGCTATAGCATCGATGAGCTGCCGCAGCTCCTCAATGTCATTGTGGGGCAACTCTCGCTCGTAGGGCCACGCCCGCACCTTCCAAGCGAGGTAGAGAAGTACGCACTCCATCACCGTAGAGTCTTTACGGTACGTCCCGGCATCACGGGGCTCGCACAAATTTCGGGCAGATCAAACCTGCCGTTTGAAGAAGAGGTTTCCTACGACATGCGCTATATCGAAGACTGGTCGCTCATTTTAGACTTCTGGATTTTGTGGCGCACGGCATTCGTGGTTCTCTTCGGACGCGGTGAATGATTAGAGGAAAGAAAGCTGCGTTGATCCCTCTACTTTTTTCGCGCCGAACGAAAGAAGATACGCGGTCACTTCACGTCCGTACGGCTTGGTGCGCAAGCGATCATCCAAAATATCGACAGCTGCACCGTTTTTGGCGTGACGACGGAACGTCCGAAGTAAGCGGAAAAGTCTGTGTTTGAGACGCGGCAACGAATAATCCGAAAACGGATCGCGGCATCTTCCTGCTCTGCGTCCAACGACCGGATGTGACGGATGATCAAACGGAAGAACCTGCAAAATAAGTCGGTCGACAGTGTTCTCCGGAAGCTCCACTGCCTCAAACGTCCACGGTGTCATAACGAGAAATGCAGGAGCCTTCGCGCGGTGAAACTCGGCACGCATACGCCCCTGTCCGCCGTTAAATCCTTGGCAAATGAGGGTTGTTCCTTCGGCTTCCAACCGCTCTGCATGCTTTATATAAATGTCTTCGATCGTGCGCTTACTACTCACCAAGACAATCGTTTTCCCTTCAGGCTTTTTGAAAATCATTTCCAAGTTGATACCAACTGGCATCGCAATCTTGAGGCCGGAATCCGGTAGTGGCCCTGCGTTATGCAAATTTGCCTGCACGGCATCAGGGAGTACTGGCTGCAAATCATCTTGGCTCGCAGGAGGGATAATGAGTGTTGTCGGATAGTTGGCGTACACATGCTTCGCAAGGAGTGAACCGATGTCCTCTGGTACGGATTTAATAATCTTTGAGCCGTCCGGCATCGCCTCGATCCACGTGATGCGGCCGGGAAGATTCTGCGGATCGAGAATGAGAAGTAGGTGCTCAAGCGGTAGCTTCACTTGTGGTGGAAGATCGGTCGTCAGAATGTCAGTGATCATGCGTTTGAGGTCTGCGCTCTCACGAGAGTCCAAATCTGACGGTGCGAGGTAGCGCAGATCCATGTCATGACGAATGCGCTCAGCCCAGAGTTCGATCAAATCTGCACACTTTGTGAGAACCGCACTCCCCTGCGATGCTGCTCTCAGGCTATTCATCATGCAGAACCACGCAAATGCAGACGTTGCGGTGTCTTCCAGCATCGACGCATCGTCTAAAACAAGTGACAGATTTTTTGGAAGCGTAGAGTCTGGAGAAAGCGCACTTGTGAGCAAGTGTTGATGGCTAAGAAGTGCCGGCCCATGTTCTGCCTTGTCTTTGAGCGCCTTGTATTCAGGGCTCTCTACTGTGCAGGCCAGCTTTCCGGTGAAGATGGCATATTCCTCGCCATGGAGCGGCAAATCTGAACGGACAGCAGCCGGATACAGCTCCAGTTTCATCGCAAGTGTCAGCTCGTCACCGGCAAATTCGGTCTGCGTGAGAAATTTTTCTTTCGCAGTCTCCGACAACACAAACTCTGGCGGATAGAGAACAGTGAATGGGTGCGATTGCGGAAACCTGCTGATAGCGGCTTCGATATTTTTCACAGAGAGCCACGTTGGTCCCGTGAGTCCTGCAAGAATTGATGGCACAAAATCTGGATCGAGTGGTTCTTCTGTGAGCGTTACTTTTCCCTTTTCAGGAAGCGTGACGGCCTGCGCCTTCGGTAGTTTCCCGGTCTTCTTTGCAGCCACCAGCCATTTGGGCGAAGTCTTACCTTTGCCCTCCAGGACGCCGAAAAGGCGCCTGTAGCCCTCTGGACCGCGCATGACAAATTCATTGAGGCGCTCTACTTGTTTCGGCGTGAGCTCGGTCAGACGCTCCCAGCATTTACTGAGGAGCTCGAGCGTTGCACGCACGTCACCAAGTGCACGGTGCGGTGGTGAGTGATTTAAGCTCAGAACCGACGACACATATCCGAGTGCGTAACTTTCGATCTCCGGAAACAGAAGAGACGCGAGCATGGACGTATCGATGGACGAACGATGCGACAAATCCCATCCTTCACCTTTCAGCATGCCGATATCGAACTTCACGTTCTGTCCGACAATGAGCGCATCATCGGAAAGAAGTGCCTGAATAGTCGGAAGCGACGCTTCAAATGTCGGCTGGCCTGCAAGATTTTCAGGCTTGATGCGCGTGAGGACTTGGACAGCCTGCGGGATTTCGCATTTCTCCCGCAGCGAAAAAAGTTGCTCGTATTCCTGCACAAGTTTGCCGTCCTTCACCACTGCGCATGCGTATTCCATCACGCCATGAATGCGCGGCACGAAGCCCGTTGTTTCGGTATCGAGCACGATGAGTGAAATCTTCGGGAGCTTCATGCAGCCACCATACCGCGTCTGCGAGCCCTGGAGTAGGGCTCGTAAGAATTCTCCGGAACATTCGTCTTATCTCTGGAATTCCGAGCACATCTTTATTCTTTCCCCTTCATTCGTATGACTTCTCTTCATCGCGTTATTGCCGGAGTGACAATGTCCGGGCTTCTCCTCACATCTACTCCAGTATCCGCCACAGGCTTGGGTGTTGGTTTCGGACTCGGCGTCCGTTCCGAAAAGCACTCTACAAATGCCAGCGTGAAAGCCAATCTCGAAGCCAAGGCTGACAGATACGAGGAACGTCATGATGATCGTAAGAACGGTACTGGCTCTACTGTCAGCGCTGCCACTCACATCAAAGTCCAGGAGCGTATGGTGCAACACCTCACAAATAAGATGAAGCGCTCTATCACGGCTCTTGTACAGCTCCAGAAGCGCATGTGTGGAGCATCATCCGACCAGACAGTCGTGAGTGCATGTATCGCGAAAGCAAAAGTTGATATCAAAGCGAGTATCAATGCGATGATCGATGTCGCATTCGGATCGTAAATCATAAAAAGAGGGCAGGCTCTACGGCCCGCCCTCTTTTTTTATAAGCATTACTCAGCCTTCTTTTCTTCGACCTTTGGCTCCTCTTTTGTCTCAGCAACTTCCTCAGCCGGAGCAGCCTCATTGAGCAGGACGACCTGCACTTCTTCACCCTTCAGCTCAGCAAGCTTCGCCTTGAACGCTGGGAGCTCTTCGTAGTTGTACATATCGAGCTCGTAACCCGTGAGCTGTGTTGCGAGGCGGATGTTCTGGCCTTTCTTTCCGATAGCCATAGGACGCTGCGCCTCTTCCACGAAGACGGCTGCACGCTTTTTCACAAGACGACCCTCATCATCCTCATGCTGCTCAGCGTTGACGATGATGACAGCAGAGATGGATGCAGGCTGGAGTGCCGTCGAGATCAGTTTGATCGGATCCTCCGACCACTCGATCATGTCGACGCGTTCACCATTGATTTCTTCCATGACGGACTGGATACGAACACCCTTCTGTCCGACACACGCACCGATAGGATCAATACGTGGATCATTGGACTT
>JAYTPR010000211.1:0-3096 GCA_043747095.1 Candidatus Peribacterales bacterium | reverse complement strand
ATCCATCCTTTTTCGAGCGTCAGTGATGTTCGATGATTGCTCCTTAATATCTTTGCCTCCGCTGAACTGTTTTACATAACTCTCCATTGACTTCAGGCGCTTAAAATCTTTTTCTGAAAGATGCGATGTTTTTGCCTGTCCTACGATCTCTACCGCACTTTCCCAATCTTTCGTATCCATCGCATGACGGAGTTTTAAGAGGATAGGTGCTTCGTTCTCGACGTCATTACTGGCATCAAGCCTATCTTCTGCTTGATTGACGTATTGCAGGCGCTGCGCGTAGTGCATCGAAAGAAATTGTGTCTTCGACACTGGCTGAAAGCCACGAATGCCCGTTCCTTCAAAGCGCTCCTTGAATTTTTTTTCGATTGTATCAAAGCGCTCTGAGACTTTTGCCCAGTTTTTCATGAGCGCGTTGAGTGACGTGGCACCAGAGCCGTTCACAAATGCTTCGATCTTCGCAGGGCTCGCATTGGACGAGAAGATACGCTCAAGCCACATGCCGACTTTGCCACTATTCATGATGCCTGCGGACACAGCGGCTTGCAGTTTCCTCTTCGCTTCGTCATAGATACCATTTTGACCTTTCTCCGTTGAAAGTAAGGACGCTCGTGCAGCGGCAAGGAGACTTCTGCGCTTGTCGTAGTGTAGTCCGAGGAATTTGTCTTGAGACACAATGTCAGCAAATTCCGGTTTTTTGGCAACGAGAGCCTTAAAGCTCTCATTTCCAATGAGTGATTTTCGTTCTTCTGACGCATCCCTCCACCGATCCATCATTGCAGGCATTTCCTGCGTCACCCATTTTTCTCGGTCTTTATAGCTTGCTGAAGGATTTTCAAACCGATGGATCCATTGCTTGAGTGATGCTGATGAAATCCACTTATTCTGCGAAGCCTTATTAATGTCGGTGTGAAAGCGGCTATAGAGAGTGAGTGCACTTCGTTCCATTTTTGCGCCCCATCCTTCTACGCCATTTTCTCCTTCGAAGAATATTTCACGGTCACGGATTCCTTCATATCCATCCTCTTTAAGACGCATTCCTGCGATATAGCTTTGCAATTCCGAGATTTCTTTGGCGGACGAAGTTTTGGTACTGATAACAGTCGTTAAAAATCTGCGCGCTCGTGAACGAACTGCATTTGCACGCTGCTGCAAATCACTTGCAGTAGCCTGTTTTTCTATGCCGATTTCTTGTTCCTGCCGATCGAGAGTTTCTGTGGACATAGGGGGAACTGAGTATACAACAAAAGGATTATTTCCCGCTTGGAAGTCCGTTGCATTTTTTCTATTCTCGCGCGTGGCTTGCGTGTGGTAGTCTTTGCTTCCAATGATCCTCTCCGACCGCGACATTAAGAAGGCCATCGAATCTGGACGCGTCAAAGTCGAGTCCAACCAAGCTGAGCTCTTCAGTCATATCCATGCTTCGAGCATGGACTTGAGGCTCGGTAACGTTTTTAAGGTCTACGAGCACAGCAAGTACGCAGTTTTGGATCCGAAGAACCCAAAGACCTTTGCGCAGAACATGCGCATCATCACCATTGCAGACGGAGAGCCGTTCATCGTGCAGCCTGGTGAGTTCATTCTCGGTGTGACGCAGGAGAAAATCACTGTTCCAGACGACCTCGTCGTGCGCGTGGAAGGAAGAAGTTCACTCGGGCGCCTCGGTATCATCGTCCACTCCACGGCCGGTTTCGTTGACCCCGGTTTCGTCGGCACTATTACGCTTGAAATCAGTAACTTGAACCGTCTTCCAGTCGCTTTGTACCCGGGCATGCGCGTCTGTCAGCTTGCCTTTGAGATGATGTCCTCGCCCGCAGAGACACCGTATAACATGAAGCCCTATAGCAAATACCAGAACCAGGTTCTTCCGGAGGAAAGCAGGCTCAGTATCGACCCTGAATTCGCGAAACTTGGAGGCTCTATCGTTGAGCAAGTTTCATAGAGACGAGAAGGTTCTGTTTTTCTCAGACACAATGTTCAAACTCAGCAACCGCACCGGCGTTGATCTCGCGAAGATGCTCAAGGGCGGCGTTATCATGGATGTGGTGACGGCCAAGCAGGCCAAGATTGCCGAAGCCGCTGGAGCCTGTGCTGTCATGGCTTTGGAGCGTGTTCCTTCTGACATTCGTGCGCAGGGAGGAGTGGCACGCATGAGTGATCCTCAGCTTATTGCCGACATTCAAAAAGCGGTGTCGATCCCGGTTATGGCAAAAGTCCGCATTGGACACACGGCGGAAGCCCGCATTCTTGAAGCTATGGAAGTGGACTTTATCGATGAATCCGAAGTACTGACACCAGCTGATCCATTCCATCATGTTGATAAGCGTGGCATCAAAGTGCCATTTGTCTGCGGTGCTACCAACCTTGGCGAAGCTCTGCGCCGTATTAGTGAAGGTGCGTGCATGATTCGTACGAAAGGTGAGGCTGGAACAGGCAACGTCGTCGAAGCAGTGCGTCACCTCAAGCTCATCAAAGGAGAAATGGAAGCGCTCAAGTCCATGTCGTCCTCAGGACTTAAGTCCTACGCGCAGTCCGAGCGCGTGCCACTCGATCTTGTGATGGAAGTGAAGAAGGCACAGCGCCTTCCGGTTGTGATGTTTACCGCTGGCGGAGTTGCTACTCCTGCGGACGCCGCACTTCTCATGGAACTTGGAGCCGAAGGCGTCTTCGTCGGATCGGGTATTTTTAAATCTAAAGATCCTTCGCGCATGGCCAAGGCTATTGTGCAGGCTACGACCCACTACAAAGACGCGAAAAAGTTGTTGCAAGTCTCGACAGGTCTCATCGGTGCGATGGCCGGACTTGAGATTGCTGCACTTCAGACAAAAATGGCGGAGCGAGGATGGTAGAAATTCATGAAAGGGCCACCTACGGTACCCCTCTCATGGGCTCACCCTTCCCTTAAAGGTGCGGCTCAGCATTGGGACCCACCTTTGGCACCCAACGCTTCGCCGTTTTTTGATATAATTGATGTATGATTGTTGGCGTCTTAGCTTTTCAGGGGGATTTTGCAGAGCATATTGATGTTCTTACTCGTATGCATGTCGCAACGGTTGAAGTGCGCACGCGTGACGACATGTCGAAAGTCGATGCACT
>JAYTPR010000210.1:0-2198 GCA_043747095.1 Candidatus Peribacterales bacterium | reverse complement strand
GATGTCATCGGTATCCCAAACTTTAACTGTTACGTGAAACTCAACATCAATAACACGACCTCGCGTCCATTCTCGCTCGCGACGATTTATGATGAATCCGAACGTAATGAAAAGCTTGGTGGGCTCATCAAGGAATATAGCCGCATGAAATACGGTCGTAAGAAAGCATTCGTCGATCAAGAAATTGAGGATCGTATTGGAATAAATAAGGCTCAGTAAAACTTGGCAGTAGACCCTGAGCGAGCCGCTGTGAGTCGAATGGGTTGATCAGGAGATTGAACCGTATTGGCATCTCAAAGAGCCAGTAAGCGAGCCTCAAGAGGTTTTGCAGGTATTGCGCAGGTTTGACAGTGCTGTCAAAATCCCGCGCCAATGACTCTGTCACTCGACACGACCGTCAGGCAAGCGCTCGAACGCGTTGCATCTCATGATCCGGATTACGAACCCATGTCTGCGCCCGTCATGCAGGCGTTGTACGCCGCATGGACACTGCGTGATTTGGTGCAGCGTTTGCAGACGAGGCTCATTGCGACATGCGCCAACGCGCACGATGATCCGTGTTCCGGTGTTTCTATCGATAGCTGCCCGCTTCGCGAGCTGAACATCGCATGCGGGCACCAAGATCGTCTTGGCACATACCGCACCGGTCAATCCGCTGTTCGTACGCCCGGTTCCGCGATGATGACACTCTGTGACGCACTCATTGCTGATGGTGCTCCAGGTGCTTCGGCAATTCGCAGGAGGATCTTCGAAGTCATGAGAGAGCTTTCCGTGAACGATGCCGCAGCCTTTATTGGTTATCGCAAGTTACGGAACCGCGAAGAAGACTTCGAATTTTCTGCGCTGCCGAAGCGATCATTCAAAAGTCCGCTCGCTTCCTCTGTGTCTATCGAGGATCATAAAGCTGCCATTATCGAGGAGCAGAGCCGTTTGGGACAGAAAATGCTCGCACTGCGAGACGAAATTTTCGCGTTGCTTGAAACAAGGGTAGGGGAGAGCCTTAGTCCAGATGCGTCCGAAGTTGGACTACGACCATGATACGATTCACTCATGCAGACGCGTCGTGATATTCAGGTTTTTGCCCGAGAAATATGGGATTGGTTTGAGCGTCACAAGCGCACGCTGCCGTGGCGCGATATCGTAGAAAAAAATCTTGATCACAAGGCATATCTCATTCTTGTATCAGAGGTGATGCTGCAACAGACGCAGGTCTCGAGAGTCATCGTATTGTATAAAAAATTTATTCAATTATTTCCTTCTATAGAAGACCTTTCTAAGGCTTCTAATAGCCAAATTCTGATCGCGTGGAGAGGTCTTGGATACAACAACCGTGCACTTCGACTTCGTGATGCTGCACGCGAGATCGTAGAAAAACGAGGAGGAAAATTTCCACGAGACATGGATGAACTGCAGGAGCTTCCGGGTATCGGGCACTACACCGCAGGAGCCATCAGAAATTTTGCGTTCGGCATTCCCACAGCGTGCATGGACGTGAATATCAGGCGCATCCTTCATCGGTTCTTTGTTGGTCCGGAAAATCCTGACGGAACGTGGAAGAAGTCAGATCGTGAGCTTCTGCCACTTTCTGAGCAAGTTATGACAGAGGCACTACTCATGAAGAGAGGATCGTCAGCCGATTTCTTTGCCGCACTCATGGATTTTGGTTCGCTGGTATGCACCAAAAATAATCCAAAGTGGGAGCTTATGAGTAAGAGCCTTCAATCTGTTTGCATGGCCTATGGAAAAGACATTGTAAGAACAAAAAAAATGAACAAGAAAGAACCCGGTCGCATGATGGCCGGACGATTTGTCCCGAACAGAATCTTCCGAGGAAAGATTGTGGAAGCTTTGCGTGATGCTCCGGATGGGCTCCCGATCAAGGCTCTTGGGGCTCAGGCGATTGCCGACTGGTCGATGGGGGATCACACAGAGTGGTTGAAAGGTCTCATCGAAGGGTTGAAACGAGACAATATGGTTTCTGAAAAGAAGAAAAGTTTTTTTCTGGCAGATTAGTTGCTATAGACCGGGATGCGGCGTCCCGGCTGCAGTATGGGCAGTCTTTAACTTTTCACTTTACACTTTTCACTTTACACTCGACCTATGCCCTCATTCTCCGAACTCAGAAACTCGTTCAAGTTCCAGCGCCAGGCAAGCAAGGTTCAAAAAGAACTGAAGCACATTCATGTCGAAGCCGAGGC
>JAYTPR010000209.1:0-1882 GCA_043747095.1 Candidatus Peribacterales bacterium | reverse complement strand
GGAATATGGCTGCCCGCCGTGCTCCGGCTGGGGTATGGGTATCGATAGAATCGTGACTCTGTTGACCTCACAGGAGAACCTACGAGACGTTGTGCTGTTTCCGATCATGAAACCGGAACACAAAAGCAGCGCTGCGGTTGCACCGAAAAAAGACGCGGCCGCGAAACCGGTTGCCTCACTGCCCTCAGGCGGAGGCGCTCATCTTTTGCAGCACGCCGACTACGGACATCTGCTTCCTGCTGCACACGGACTGATCGAAACTCACGCCGTCCAAACCAAGGCACATCTCATCGCAACCGGAGCTGCTATGGAAGCACTCGCCAAGAAATTTGGTGGTGATCCGGCGACGTGGAAGGTCGCTGGTATGCTCCATGACCTCGACTGGGACTGCCTGCAGAAGGATGCGGAAAAACACTGTGGTAGTACGCTAGAACAAATGCTTTCCACCATCAAAGCACCAGCAGAATTGCTTGCTGATATCCGTGCGCACTACGCGCACAAATATGGAGAGGAATATCCACTGAATACGCAGCTTCGAAAATGTTTGTACTGCGTTGATGAGCTCACCGGTTTTATCATCGCAGTGACGTATGTCCGGCCAAGTAAAAAAATCGCCGATGTCGAAGTGTCGAGTGTGAAGAAGAAACTCAAAGACAAGGGCTTCGCCGCGCAGGTGAGTCGCGAACAAATCAAAGAATGTGAAACGCTTCTAGGCATGCCACTCGATGAGATGATTGAGCTCACGCTGACGGCCATGAAAGGGGTCGCTACTGAGCTTGGACTGTAGAAAGATGAATATACTGTTTTTTGGCTTCTAAAAGCCATTTATCAGATATTTGCATAGATCAATTTGATGCGAAGACTTTCAGAGCGTATTTTGACGGACTGTTTTTCCATGCCCCTGTCTTTCGAGCACCGGCGCGATGCAGTCCATGAGGGCATTCTCTCGGGCAGCATTGGTTGTCCTTTTGCAAAGATTGCAGCGGAAAACGATGAAATTGAATACTGTCGCAGCCCACAAACGATCAACGTCCAAAAAATAAACACTCCCTACATCGACGCTATCACTCATTTTGCACGCCAGGAAACAAAGACTGTCCTCATCGGATTACCGGAGACAGACGACATCGTGACGGAAGATGAATGTCGTTTGTACGCCAAAATGCTCTTTCCTGAAACAGTGTCGTCCATGCGGTTTGCAACGCAAAATATGCTGGATACGCTCCTTGCGGAAGCTTTGAACGGTGATGAAGATTTGTACGAGTTGCTTGAGTCTAATCCGATGCATGAACGTGGTATTATTTTTGATTTCTGGAGACATAATGGCTCACAGCTTCGCAATAAGATGCCGGAAGGGCCATTAGTTGCCCCTTCCCTCTTACGACGCAAGAGTCGAAAGTTAGAGCAAATGTTTACTTTTTCGATGGATTCAACATACAGACCTCTCACATCAATACCGCATCCACGTCATAGTCCGCACGTAGCTCTCATCATAAATTATCGAAATGATCTGAAAAATTTGGAGACTGAAGAGCCTGAGCTTTATCAGGAAACACAACGATGGATGAAGTCAGCAGTTGGGTATGTTTATGCTGAGGGTTACCGAATAGGGCAAAGACCGGCAGAACGCGTGGACAAACCAAAAAATGACACCAAGAATTGATCGTTACGCCAAAATATATTCTTTGCCACGTTCCGGCATCTCGACGTGCACCTTCACAGCGGCAGCCGTGCGCTCTGCGAGAGCGAACATGCCACGCTCTTCTCCGTGTACGAGAAACAGCCCCTTGAGGCCCGGTACTGCCTGAATAAGCTTATCGAGGTCATTCTTATCAGCATGGCCTGAGTACGCGTTGATGTAGTGGATTTCGGCCTTCTTGCG
>JAYTPR010000208.1:0-6761 GCA_043747095.1 Candidatus Peribacterales bacterium | reverse complement strand
CTGAGCAAATGCACCCGATAACCGGCGCTCCACTCTCCGTCTCTCCGCTCACGTGGAGCCATGCGGTCTACGCTGAAACCGTGCTCATGTACTCCGACAAACTGAAAGAACTTACCTCTCCGAAACAGTCATGACTTCCGTGCAAACCATTCTCGGCATCGATCTCGGTGGCACCAAAACCGCCGTCGCACTGTTTGAGAAAGACACGTTGAAACAAATCTCCGTGAAAGTATTTCCGACCGATGCTGCTCGTGGTTTTGAAGCCGTGAAGCAATCTCTGCTTTCAGAAATTGCAGAACTCAGGCGTGATGACACGGTAGCCATCGGCCTTGGCGTACCAGGTTTTATTGATCACATCTCTGGCAAAGTCATCACGATGCCAAATATTCCAGGAGCCGAAGGCATGGAGCTTGCGGCATGTATTCAGTATGAAACACATCTCCCGACGATCATCGAAAATGATGCGCGCTGTTTTGCGTATGCAGAAGCGCTCCTTGGAGCGGGTAAAGACCACGAGGTTGTCCTCGGCATCACGCTTGGTACCGGAGTCGGTGGTGGCATTGTCATCGGAAAAAAGTTGTATCACGGTGCTCGCGGTTACGCAGGTGAGATCGGTCATATGCTCCTGAAGCCCGGAGAGCCGCCGTACCCGACGAAAGACAAGAGGGGAGAGGTCGAGCAGTTTCTGTCCGGAACCGCGATGGGTAAGCGTTGCGAAGCCGCAGAGTCTCCGGAAGATTATCTGGAAGGCCAAGTCTGCGGGTTCATGCAGCCAGAAATTTTCCGCGAAGTCGCATGGTTAGTTGTGAACGCGGTTCATACGATTGATCCCTCTGTCATCGTTTTCGGTGGTAGTGCTGGGCGCGCTTTGAAAGCGCACTTTTCCGATATCGAAAAAGAATTGAAACAGTGGATGCTCCCAGGCATCAAGGCACCGCTCCTTGCCGCAAGCGAGCTCAAGGATGCTGCGGTGAAAGGTGCTGCGCTCCTCGCGAAGGCATTGATCTAGGCTTTCTTCTCGCCTTTGACGCCGTGCATGAAGACGCCTTTGACGGCTTCAAATTTGTACGAAAGCACGACAAGAACAAGTCCGATAGCGAGAATGGCGACACTTCCCCAGATTGTGTCGAAGATGCCGCTAAATTCGGTATAGAGCTTGATGCTCGAGACAAGGAGAAGGACGCAGCCGTACACACGCGTGCGGATATTTTGGCGATAGAGTGAGAACCACAGTACAAGCGTGGAGTACGCGAGGAAGATCACGGCAGACCAAGGACCATTCACCTGAATGAAGAGTCCGATGGACGCAAGAATGACCGCAGCGTTGAACATGACATCAGTAACCGTGAGATTGGCTTTCATCTTCTTGCCGATGAGGTACGCAAGGAGCGTGACGTTCGCAAGCACGAGGAACGACACACCGATGTACGTATCAATGAGTGGGAAGAGGTAGCGGATTGCTTGGACGCCGATGAGAAGTCCAATGTGTGCAATGACGATATTGAAAATATGCGGACCGCTTTCTTTCGGCTGCTTGGCGCTCATCATGACTGTCGACATGAGCTGCGCTGCAAAAATACCAATGAGTAAGATGAGGAACAGATTCTTCACTTCCGTTGCCTGTGGAAGAAGTAATACTTCCAGCGTAATGTTTGCGAGGAAGACGTTTGCGATGAGAAGTTCGATGCGCTGAAGTGCGCTTGCGGCAACAAGTGTGATAGCCGAGAGAGCGACGATGAACACTGCTGCTGCCATCGGTGATACCGAGGCTCCAACATAGGAGAGCGACGTGACGGAAAACCAACCGACGAGCACGTACAGAAGCGGCATCCAGGCTGCCGGATAACGAGTCATCGTGAAGAGCAAGATGACCGTGAGTGCGATCTTTGCGTAGAGCCACGTATCTGGAGACGTCAGCATCACTGGCCAACCTTTGGACAGTGCGTACTGGTACGTCAGTGTGAGTGAGAACTGGAGGAGTGCGAAGCTCAAAATTGCGAGGAATGGTGAAATGCCACCTTTGCGCGTACGGAGCCACTCGGCGCCACCAAGGAGGATGAGGCCGCTGACCGCAGCCGCAATAATCTTAGAGAGGAGAGGCCATTCAATATTAAACAGTAGAGAAAATACCGATGTGATGATGAGAAGAACGCCAATGAAGCGCAGGTACTGGAACGAGAACAATTTATGCCAATCAAATGGCTCTGCTGCTGCGCGTACTGGCTGCGTAGTATCAGTTGTTTCGAGGTTTGAACCTTTGCCCATTCCAAACGGAAATGATTGGTAGAACGACTCAAGTCCGGCCGAACGAAGGCCGAACGCACGGAAGAGTCCGTAGAAAAATCCGAAAGAGAATGTCAGCCACGCAATGCTGGCGAGTGCCGAGAGAACAACCTGCGGTCCGTCCGCATTCACCATCGCGGTGAATACTGTGAGCAAGAATGCCAAGACGAATTGTGTCATGAGATTCAGTGCAAATCGGGATTGTGTTTGTTCGCTCATGGAGTGGGTGAGAAGGAGGTCTCTATCCTAGGCCGACTACTTCATCGTCGTCTAATCGTTTTCTGCAGCAGCGCGCAAAATCTTTCGTCCCTGAATCACCAAATCTGGTCGTGTCATGGATGGGCGCCTCATCTTGCCTCCTCCACGGACACGAGTATTTGCAGGCTGATGGCCTAGAAGTGTCGGCATGATGCTCGTCTGTAGTCCTGCTGTTTGTCCTAAGAATATCGTCATAGCAAATGTTGCGATCAGTCCTAGGAAGAGACTGCTCCAAGCCCAGAAGAGAATCTTTGGAATCGAATCAATAAGATTCTCCGTGTCAGCAATGTTCTGGCGGTTCTTCATGATTTTGGATGGGGATATTGGTTTTGAAAATTTCAAATCGAGTAGGGCATTATAAAGAAAAACATTCACATCGTCAAGGGTCTACCCCCCTGTGACCTTCGATGGTCTGGAATTTATTTTCGGCTAGTTTCCAGTCGTGAGTCCTCTGCCACCGGAAATTGTGAGATGAGCTGCGAAGCAATGTTATCCGGAATACTTGCTGCAAAACTTCGTGGAGCGCCACCGGGCCCCGGCGAATTTGGATCCGTACATTCTTTCATCCCGCGCGGGAATGAACGGATGATGTGTTGCAATCCCGGATCCTGCGTTACGTCACTTGATGGTGATTCAAAGGATGAACCCAATGATGCTTTGACGTCATTGCGATGGCTGTAGACCCTGCCTCCTGAATCTGATTCGACGATAACCCACGTGTTTAGCGGCGAAAAATATGTGACCGAGCGGCCAGTGTTCGTATCGATGAATGCAACACAGTCGCCCTCCAGACCTTTTTCTGGGATATTTGGCAGTTCGTCATTTGAGGGGAAGTCTTTTTTGTCAGCGTAGCCGAGTAGTGCAAGTGCCTGCGGTCCTGTGAGTCGGAAGACAAAGGCATGGGTACCAGCCTCGTCATGGAGTATCACGACATCTTTTCCATCGAGATTGATTTGGTAGCTTTTGCTACGGAACATCACGATTCCTTTACTTCGTCCATCGGGCAGCGTCTCGATCTCAATCATTGAAAATATTTCTTTGATCGGAGCATTCGGATCCGGCTGTACCTCGGTGATGGGGTTTTGGGTATCAGAAGCTTTCTCCGTCTTTCCAGACATGAAAGCAGCAGCCGCAAGTCCGATCGTCACCGAAGCGGCCAGCACGATGCCGGTACGTTGTACGACTTTTTTTCGTGTCTCTGTCCTCACGACCCCCGCAGTTCTAGCGCTCAAAGCTTCGTACATCGCAGTTCCTCCAGACTCAGATTCGGCGTGAAGATCTAGCATCGTTCGTTCCGACTTTTCAGATGCAGTTACGAATCGTGATGGAATTGCAGTGTTTCCTTCATGGTGCGGAAGGTTGAGTCGTCCGCGTTGCGCAAATTCTTTCACAAATTCATCGAAGGGCATTTTCCCGTTTTTCAGATACAGACTTGAATGTGGATATAGAAGTCGAGCCAGTTTCTCGGCATCAGGACGTTTTGCAGCATTGATGCTCAGTGCGGCTTCAAAAATCTCCGCCATGGCTTTCGGTACGTTGTTCTTGAGCAGCGTGAGATCACGTTCTGCGCTCTGGTGCTTGAAAATAAGCTGTCTGCCGTCTTCGCCATCAAAGAGGAGCCGGCCCGTCTGCATTTCATAGAGCACGGTTGTGAGGCTGTACACGTCGCTTAAGTCATTGGCATCGACCGTGAAACCTCTCGCAACTTCAGGCGCCATCGCTTCGGGCGTTCCCATGATCGAGCCCACCATCGTGATGGCATTGCTACGTCCGCGACTTGCGATTCCCCAGTCCAGAATGAGTGCGCGTCCGTCATCTGCGATGAAAAGATTTCCAGACGAAATATCACGATGCACGAAGCCGAGATGGTGCGCGCGACTGAGCTGAATGCCGTAGAGCACGCCCATGTCTGCAGTGAGTTGTGACGGTGTCGCTCCACTGTGCTCGGCTCGCATGAGCTGCTTCATCGTCATGCCCGGCACGAACTCGGTTGAAAAATACGGATGTTCTTTTCCGTCCGCTGCGAGGAGCGTTCCCTTATCTTTCAGTCTCGGTGACACATCTTCTTTCCCCAGTACATCGAAGGCTTCGGCTTCACGGTTCAGGCGCTCCATCCAGGCCTCTGAGTCAGAATCACCCGTATGAACGCTGTGCCAGCGTTGTGTTTTTCCGTCGTATGCACCTGGCTTCTTCGCAATTTTCCATACTTCGTTATGTTCCTCTGAAGTGGCTTCTGTATTGCGGACAAGTACGGCGCTGCCAAATCCTCCTTTTCCGAGGAAGCGGAGAAAGAGCCCTTTGTCTCCGAAGAAAAGTCTCTCGATGACTTCGCGGTCAAAGAAGAACGGTTCCACGTGGGGGATACAATCATCGTGTCCTGCGTAGATATCTTGGAGTGCCGCATGTGCCAATGCTTGTGTGTCGGCATTTTTATCAGCCGATGCGATGATGCGCTTTCCTTCCTGTCTTTCGCCACATAGTTCCAAAAGACGAACTGCAAATTCACGCGGAGATCCCACGTGAACTTCGGTGGATTCCGTCTCTGCGCCAACACTGCTCATGTCAGCCGTTTGTGAGAGCTTGTTATCAACAGGAAGATTCACGGTTGAGCCAAAGGCATCGATATTGCTTTCCCCCAGTGATTTCTGTTCATTAATGGACATTTTGCAAAATCATAGTTTTATATCATGCATTGTCAACAAATCCCGTCAAAAAAAGCCGGAGGTGGCTCCGGCTTTCAAAAGACGATGTGCTGACTTTACGAGGAGAAACTTGAGGACATGGATGACGTTGATGTCGGTGGGGTCAAAGATGCTGTATGACTGATAGATGATGAGTACGTTGGCATGACAACGATTGTCGTGCTTCTTGAGCTAGAGCTAGAACTGGAACTCACAGGAGTCGGCATGACGACAACAGGACGGCTTGAGCTCGTGCTTGAGAGCGTCACAATGCCCTGCCCGAAACTGTTATCACGGAAGAAATACACTGTCGCAAGTGCGATCGTTGCAAGGAGCATGGCGCACAGGAGGTGTTCGCGAATTGTCAGCGGACGCACAACGATTGCTGTATCGATCATGAAGTGTGTGTGGAATGTTATATTTATTATACATCAAAACTACTTCTCTGACAATCGGTATACCAGCTCCTAATGCCTTCAATAACCTCTTAAACGTATCTTCGCGCTAATTTGAAGATGATGAGAGCTGCAATGACAGCACCAATCGAAACGGCGATCCAAAATCCGTAGGTTCCCATGGCGCCAAGGACCGAACTTTGTCCGTCCATAGCCGCATGCATCGTATTGAGCGTTGTGGGGAATTCACGGTTTTTTGTTGGATCTCCGGCAAGCAACTGCCCCTGGAGTGACCCAGAATGCTGTGTATAGGTCGTCACGACAAATGCCATAAATGATGCCGCAAAACCGCCAACCGCGGAAACGGCAATTTCGAGGGCCAAATGATGACTGCGTCCAAAGTGCATAGCGTGACTATACTCGGGTTTTAATTGCGGTACACCGTCGAGGCAACACTCGTCTCAGCAATGTCGACCCACGTGAAGACGGTAGTTTGATCAGACCATTGCACCGAGTTCGTTTGAGCGCGCGTACCAAGAATAGGGAGCGTCACATTGAGGATGGAAGCACCCTGTGCCATCTGGCCATTTGTGACATTGGCTGAGAGTTTGTAGGTGAGATACTCGCCTTGGCCGATACGGCTCTGGATCACGCCGTTCTGGATACCAGAGCACGTCACGTCAAAGTTTCCGGTGCTAGCTCCGGCCGTGCAGGCCATTTGTGCTTCGGGATTATTTTTGGCTGATAGCTTGAAGCTGAGCGGGTCAATTTGTACGTTTTGTGCGGTGACACGGAATGTCAGTGTTTGGATGATGACTTCGTCGTAGCCTAATTGTCCGTTTGTATGCGGAAGCGTTGAAAATTTAAATGCTGCGATCTGGTTGAATCCTGAAGGGATGAAGCTTTCCGTTGTGACTGCGTCATTCAAGATTCCTGCGATCCCTGCGAGTGAGGTATCATTGGTCTTACCCAAAATTTGAGCGTTTGGCATTGGTGTCGCGACACCGACAAAAATTTCACCTGCAGCCGTGCCGTTGCCATCGTTTTGGTTGAGGACTTGCGTCGATGCAATACCGTAGGCTTCAAATGCACGGTCTTGGATACCCGTGCTACTGACAATAGTGAGTGTCATACTTTGGCCGCT
>JAYTPR010000207.1:0-5553 GCA_043747095.1 Candidatus Peribacterales bacterium | reverse complement strand
TCATGAGGAAGGTGAGATGTCCTCCTGCACACACGATTCCTCGTGAATGCGGAATGGGTTTTGCCATATGGCGGATCGTTGCCCATGGGACGATGGGGTCTTCCTTGCCGTGCCAAAACAGAACGTGTGTTTTCTCAGGGAAATTTTTCAGATCAAATCCCCAATGGAAATACAGTCCGGCTTCCAGAAGCAGGCCTTCGACACCGTTTTTTTGGAGGAAAACGTTCTGATGATCGTGCCACAGAACGAGAGAGATATCTTTCCTGCTCATCATCTGGGCGTCGATGACCGATGAGCTGCGCACAAGCCAGTTATAGGAAAGTTGTGGCCAACTTCTACAAAAGCGGAAGAACCACGCCAAGAGCCATCTCGTAGCGGCGGGGTATCCGTGGCAACCCTGCAGGAATGTTCTGCGCACCCACGTCATTTGCTGGATGTTGTTGATGACATTGAGTGGGCCGATGCCTCCGATAACGCCGACGAGCTTCACTCGCTCCCGCATTTCGTGTCCGCACGCGAGTGCAAAACATCCGCCACCGGACGCTCCGACGATCGCAAAGGTGTCAATCTTGAGATGATCGGCGAGTACCTCAATATCCGCCGCGTACTGCGTCATCACCTTGAACTTCGCTGGAGACGTTCGTCCGATACCAGGACGATTGGGTGCGATGATTCTGATACTTTCTTTTCCTGCAAAATGGTGTGCGAGCACTCCTTGCTCACATGATCCAAGAAATCCATGAAAGAACATGACCGGCATTCCTTTCGGGTCGCCGAACTCGGCGTACTCGATGAGTCGTTTATCCGGAAGCCGCAAAAGACGTGTCCGCATTTTCTGCATAGAAGTATCTGGGGGTTGTATTGGTATGACGAACTGACTCTTTGATACTTACCAAATCAGAAGACGAAAATTATTTTTTGCCTTTCCTCTGTCACCTTAAGGAGTTCTTAATCCCATCCTTGTATGCTCATAGCCTTGCGGTTAGTATCGCAACCGATTTGTTTCTTTTCCTTATATTTCCATGATTGATATCAAGAGTCTTTCAGCTTCGTCCAAGCGTTTTGGCAAAGCCATGAGCCCTCTTTTGGTCGGTGTATTTCTTGCAGGTTGTAACGCAGCCACTCCAGCCAAGACTAATCGAGATGCCATGATGGAATCTTCATCGTCATCTTCTGTAGACGCCATGATGATGGAGTCATCGTCTTCGTCTGCCGAGACAATGATGGATGATCCCATGATGATGGATTCTGCGATGATGAATGACGGAGCCATGATGCATACCTACAATGATGGAGCATATTCCGCAGCAGGTGTGTACCGATCCCCAGCAGGTGCCGAAAGCGTCACAGTGTCGCTCATACTGAAGGATGACGTGATCATCGACGCTACGTTTATTGGCGATGCAACGCACAAAAAGAGCATTGCGATGCAGGCTGCCTTTACCGAGGGATTCAACGAGCAGGTCGTCGGTAAGTCTCTTGATGAAGTCTCGGTCGGTGTTGTCAACGGTTCGTCCCTCACTGGTGTAGGATTTATGGACGCTGTTGCCAAAATCAAAGTCGAGGCTAAGGCCTAATATTCTTTACGCTTTCAAAACAGCTCCGCCTGGAAACCGGCGGAGCGTTTTATGGCGTATGTGGGATTGAGTAAGCAGTACTCAAAGCCAAGCTCAATGTATTTCTCGGGCTCTGTCATAAAGAGACATGTACAGAGTCCATCCGCTAACGCAGCAGAATCTGCCCTCACCCACGTGGCGATAATCTCCTGCGGAGACGTGAGGGTTTTTGGATCAAGAGTGTGATGTTACTTGTCCCATTTTCTGCGGTTGCTTGCTGATGCGCAGAGTGCCCCTTCGGCAATCTCTATGACACCGATCACTTTAGTCGGATCAGCCGGATGTTCTAGTCCTGCGCGAAGCGGCATTCCTGCGCCTGAGTAATACATATCTCCACTGCCGTTGACGAGAAAATGACGAAGCCCTTGGCGCTTCAAGTACGCAGCGATCTTATCGACAAAGAATCCTTTGCCGAGCGCACCGAGGTCGATGAGCACGGATTCATTGAGCTCAATGTGCGTATCATCAATGATCGTCAGGGCTGCGTTAAAATCCGGCACTGGCCGCACAGTGTCTTTGGGTTTTAGTGAATACTCTGCGTCATACCCAAGGTCTGATAATGCGAAACCGATGAGCGGGTTGAGTGCGCCGCTAGACATCCGATTCAGTTTTTCGTAGATGCGTAACATCTTCACCAAATCTTCCGGTACTTGTTGCAAACCTTTTCTCTTCGATAACTCCCAGATCAGTGAGTCTTTTTTAAATCGTGAAAATGTTTCATCAAACTCCTTTGACTGCGCCATGATCGTCGAGCGCAGAGTCGCAAAAACAGTCTGATCAACCTCATCCCATACGGTTACCTCCCACGAGGTTCCCATCGATTCGTACGAAAAGCGTTGTGGTTCTTGAGTCATAAACGAGCAGTATGAACGTCTTTGTAGTGTATCAGACTCATGTCACCCTCATGCTCCTCAGAACCTCACTGTATGTGCCCCACGGAGCAGTACTCCCTAGTATTGACAAAATTATGAAATTATGTAAAATAGGTTACCTATGAAGCGTCAAGCACTCAGTACCGCCGTTTCGCTTGCCGTTCTCCTGAACGGAGTCTCCGGCGCGTTTGCGCAGTACATTGATCATAGTGCGTATGCAGATGCGGTCGCGTCACTCAGTAGTTCTGGCGTTATTGATGGAGGCGGGAACGTGCGGCTTGATGATCCGGTGAATCGCGCTGAGGCGCTCAAAATTATTCTTCTTGCCCAAAACAAATTTGCGCTTGAAGTGGAGAAGTCAAAAGTGTCCATGCCACCTCTATCACTGTTTCCGGATGTGTATCAGCAAGAATGGTATGCGCCGTACGTTGAAGTCGGTTTTCGATACGGTCTCATCAAAGGATATCCTGACGGACGTTTCTGGCCGCAGGGTGGTGTGAAAGTTGCGGAAGCTGCCGCTATGCTTGCGCGCTCCTACGGAGAAAAGACAGATGCTGCAGCATTTTTGACTTCTCAAGATCTGCCAAACCAACCGAATCAGTGGTACACCGGAATCGTGAGCGTCGTCCTCGCACGAAATGCCATCATGGCTGGAAGCCGTTTGTCTGCTGGTAGTTATATGACGCGTGGCCAGCTTTTCGACATGGTGTACCGCATGCGCACCGTGCATCAGCAGGGCATTGCGTCGTTTGGCGGCCCTGTGACACAGACGCAGAATTCGGTGATATTGAGCGCGAACGGAAATAACCAACCCGCCCCTCAGGCACAGCAGCCTGCGTATGCAGGAACCTCTACGTCTGCGCAGTTTGCATCCCAGAAGCCTTTTGCCATCAGCATTCCGAGTATCGGTATTGTTGATCTCACGATTACACATCCTTCCGATCCGTATTCGCAGAAGGGAGTCCTTGAGGTGTTGCAGAACGGTGTTGGTCACTTGTTTGCGTATCCAGGCAAAGGCAGCAAGATCATGGTCTACGGACACTCGAGCGGTTATCCGTGGGATCTTTCCAAATTTACAAAGATTTTCCGTACCATCAACGAAGTACAAGTGGGCACGAAGATTTACGTCACGTACGAAGGAAAGCTACACGTCTATCAGGTCACAGAAAAAAAGACTATTCCTGCTAGTGATAAAACTGCATTCGAACCTGATGAAAAAGGTGAGCAGCTTGTGCTCTACACGTGCTGGCCTCCAGACAGCATCTCTCATCGGTATCTTGTCTACGCTGTACCGGTAGAAACAATTGCGCTCCGATAATTAACGCACGCGCTCCCACCAAGCTTCTCCGAGCGGGACGGATGGTGGAGTGATTGCCGATGTCACTGACATCCGGCCACTTGTTGCTGTTGCTAAGAATTGTAGGAGCATTTTCCTCGTGAAAGGCGTTGTTTTTAAAATCGCTTCATCACGCCAATTCACGTCTTTACCCACAAGGTCTTGAATGATGGCTGCGCGCAATGATTCGATATACGTCTCAGCTTCCTGTGGCGACATTGTTCTGGATTTCACATGAATCATCAGTAGCGTCGATGCAAGGATGTCCGCCGCTTCATCAACGGAAAGTCCAGAGCCAGGGCTGCGGAATTCCGAACGAAGGAAATTTGGCGCGTACGTGAAGAGCGAGAGGTCAAATTCCCTTTGGTGATCCTGAGACTTATAGAGGACGCGTGATGCAAACATCGCATTGCGCGGCAGGTCTGAGATTCTATCGCGGGCAACGCGGCTTTCTCCGCTGCCCTGTTTACTTCCGGTATTCACTTTGCCGCTCATAACATCGATGGCGGTATCCGGTGGGATGCATGCGAGAATGAGGGCATCGCGTATTGTTTCAAGAAGACTCACTGGTTCTGCGATCCCTACTTTTGTTTGGCCTTTGGCAATGCCGAATTCGGTCGGTCGGCGTGTTGCGGCAAAGAGCCACAAATTTTGCTTCGCTGTATTTTTCGTACCGTAGGACAAAAGATCTCTCAAGTCAGAATAGAACGCATCTCCGGGGAGAATGTCTGTGAAAGTAACAGTTGATCCGCGGGCGGATTCTTTTTCAAGACATGCTCGTGGCTTCAACGCTGGGAGTCCTGCTAAGAATGTGGGCTTCATGGCCGCTTTCTTCAGTTCTTTTATATTGATCGGTTCCGAGAGTAGATAAATCTTTCCTGCACGGAATGCTGCACGCACGAGCATGAGTGCCGTTTCTTCATTGTCCAGCCCCTGGTTACGTCCGAAGATCGGCTGGAAGCTATCTGGAAGGACTCCGAGATTTTGCAGGGACAGAAAATCTTTAGCGACAGGATCTTTCACGTCAATGTCTTTCGGTAGCACGCCTGTTGTGACAGTTTTTTCAGCTGGTATTTCTAGGATTGTGATAAGAGCGCGCAGAGCCTCCTCACGCGTGATGGGCGACTTCAGGTCTGCAGCATCGCCGATGGGCGTCGTGCGGCCGATATCAGCACCGGCTGCAAGGAGGGAGTAGACGAGCAGCGAATCAGCTTTGGTCGTATCCACAGGCAAATCAATCAGCCGGAATCCACTCTTCAGACCTTTCATTTTTTCAATCAGCATTTTTTCCAGCAACGCTGTATCGCGAATCAAATCGATGCATTGAGTTCGCTGCAAGAGGATGAAAAATTCTTTGCGAGACATCAGTCCTTCTTTTGTTTCCATGCCACGCGCCATTTTTTGACCGAAAGAATCTTCAAGTCTCTGCATGAGAATTTCCGCATCCGATCCTGAAATTTCATCGGCACTTGCCGCACCAACTGAGATGCATGGCTTGTAGCGGAGTAAATCAGCGCGACGGAATCCGAATGCTACATTCTTTTTTGTGCCAGTTCTAAGGACGTAGCCGCCAGATGCAGTTTTCGTGGTCGGATCAAAACCAGCCAGAGCCGCAGAGCCAGTATCGGTAAGAACCCAGTAGCCGCGGTCATCTGAGGGAGGAAGATCGAATGCTGCTTCGCCCTTTTCACCGAGTGTTATGGTTCTGCGTACGATAATATCTTCAACC
>JAYTPR010000206.1:0-2161 GCA_043747095.1 Candidatus Peribacterales bacterium | reverse complement strand
CAAAGCCGAAATTCGGCATCATTACGTATGTCGGAAACCAGCACCTTTCACTGTTCGGAAGTCGCGAAGCCATCATCGAAGGAAAAGGCGAACTGTTTGAAGCACTTCCATCCGACGGTCACGCTTTCGGTAACAACGACAATGACGCGTTCGACGCTCTCAAAAAGAAGTGTGTGTGTCCGCTTACCGCAGTCGGCACCGGACAACATGCCGATCTTCAGGCAACGGACATTGAGGAAACAGCCGAAGGCATTCGGTTCAAAGCTCTCGGCACACTCTTCAACGTTCCAATTGCCGGTACTCACAATGTCACAGGAGCACTACTCGCCATAGCCCTGGCGCAGACATTAGGCATGAAGCCTGCAGACATTGCGCAGAAACTACAGTCATTCAAGCGCATGAGCCGCACCTTTGAACTGAAAACTATCGGTGACGTAACGGTGCTGGATGACACGTATAACTCGAGCCCAGATAGTGTGCGCGCCGCTATCGAATGGGCGAGGAAACAGCCACATGAGAAAAAAATTCTCGTGCTGGAAGGCATCATTGAACTCGGTGACGCTGAAGCGCGGATCCATACCGAGCTTGCTACTCTGGCCGCTCCGGTTTTCACCGAAGCATACGCAGCGCACCCGAGGTTTCTGATATATCTCCAAGAAGGTGGTTTTAGTACTCGCGCACAGATGGCTGAGAAAAGGCTGCAGAAAGCCGAAAAAGGATCACTCGTTGTTCTGGCTGGTCGCTTGTCAGCTACAGTCATAGCGAAATTTATCTGATATGCCCTCACCTGTTCATCACACCTTCGGGCCACATGTGGACACCGCATACCTGCGCAAAGTGTTGGCGATGTCCTACATTCCGTGGCGTTATGTTCGTGGAACCGCACCACTTCGTCTCAAGAATGCACTCCGTGAAAAATTCCACGCCGAACCTATTCTCTTCGGCTCAGGACGCGAGTCTTTGTACGCACTTCTCAAAGCACTCGGCGTGAAACCAGGTGAAGAGATTATTATCCAAGGTTACACCTGCGTCGTCGTACCAAATGCAATCCACGCAGCTGGTGGCGTACCTATCTACGCTGACATTGATCCCGATACTCTGAACCTGACAACAGACACTGTTCGACCACTCCTCACCACACGCACCCGTGCGGTGATCTGTCAGCATACGTTTGGTATTCCTGCAGATGTGAAGGGACTACGAAAGCTGTGTGACGAAAAAGACATCGTCCTCATCGAAGATATGGCGCATGTTCTTCCAGATCACAAAGGCCCAGATATCGGCTTTCACGGTGATTATCTAATCTTGAGTTTTGGGCGAGATAAAGCCATTTCTGGCATTTCGGGTGGCGCCGTTCTTTCGCATCATCCACGAACCACTGCTGTACTTCTTGAACTTGAACGCACGGCAGAGCACGTATCCTGGTGGAAGGTCACACGCACGCTGGAATACGCAACGCGCATGCGTTCCATCGTACGACCGCTCTCCGGCACTCCCCTGTTTCGACCTGCGGTATGGTTGCTGCAAAAATTACGTCTGATTATTCCTGTTGTCACAACGGAAGAGAAAAAAGGTCATATGTCTCACGTCCTCACAAAAATCCCTAATATGTGCGCTGAGTTAGCTTTATTTTCGCTGACCAAGCTTCGGGCGCTCAATGAGCGCAGACGCACGCTCAGTGCGTTCTTTGCGCGCCACGGCCATGCCCACAACTGGCCTATGCTTGCGGGTGCCGCTTCTGATCTCCCTCTCCAGAAATTTCCTCTCTTCGTCCTCAATGCGAGAGCGAAGCGTGCCATCCTCAAGCAAGAAAATATTCACCTCGATGACGGATGGACTGGATGCGTGATTTGCCCAGAAGACATCGAACTCACGGAGACCGGCTACGAACAAGGGATGGATCCGGCTGCCGAACGCGTCTGCCGCCAAATCCTCTCACTGCCAACGCATCCGACAATGACGCTGATCCAAGCCGAACGCCTGGCACGACGTATCGACATGCTTCTGAAGGAAAAACAGGCCTGATTTCGGGCAAATTTCTGAAACTTTGCTACCATCCCTCTGATGGAAATTTCACTCACACACGATGTGCACGGATGGGACGAATTTATCGTCTCCCAGCCATGGAGGCCGTTTCTGCAAAGTTGGACGATGGGTGAGG
>JAYTPR010000205.1:0-1811 GCA_043747095.1 Candidatus Peribacterales bacterium | reverse complement strand
GCATCTGACAGAGACTTCACTTTGCCGGATGCTCCTCCACAACCGATGATGGCACCGACAGCGAGCGTTCCGGTATTCACGATAACAGTCGCAAGTGGGCCGCGAGATTTATCAAGGTGACTTTCGATCACCGTAGCGATAGCAGGACGGTTTGGGTTTGCCTTCAGCTCTTCAATCTCAGCCATGAGAAGAACGCTCTCCAAAAGCTCAGGGATTCCCTGTTTTGTCAGAGCCGAGACTGGAACCATCGGCACTGTTCCTCCCCACTCCTCAGCTTGTACACCGTGACCAGCGAGCTCGCCTTTCACGCGTTCGAGGTCTGCATTCGGACGGTCGATTTTGTTGATGGCAACAAGCAGTGGCACCTCAGCATCTTTCACGTGGTTGATGGCTTCGATGGTGGTGGGCTTCACTCCTTCCTCGGCAGAGACGACGAGGATCACGAGGTCAGTGAGCTGCGCTCCACGAGCACGCATAGCAGTGAAGGCCTCGTGACCCGGAGTATCAATAAACGTCACCGGCTTGCCCTGATGTACGATTTGGTAGGCACCGATGTGCTGCGTGATGCCACCTGCTTCTCCAGCAACAACATCTGTCGAGCGAATGGCATCGAGGATCGCAGTTTTTCCATGGTCGACGTGACCCATGACTGTGACAATGGGCGGACGAGGCAGCAAGTTTGCTGGATCATCTTCCTTCGTGAGCACCGCTAAGTCGTTTTGGAGAAGTGCTTCCACAGATACCGATCCTGCTTCGCGTTCCACGGACACACCAAGCTCCATGGCAACGAGTGCTGCTGTATCAAAGTCAATCTGCTGGTTGATGGATGCAAGCACACCGTTCTTCATGAGTGCAGAGATAACCTTCGGCACCTGAACACCAGCTTTCTCAGCAAACTCCTTCACCGAAATCTGACCTGGGATCATGACAGGGCCAGTCTTCTGCTTGATCTGCTGCTGATGAATGGAGCGATCAGTTTTCTCCAAGTTCTGGAAAATCTTTGCTTCGGCGCGGCGCTGTTCCTGCTCCTCTTTCGTCAGTGTCTTTGGCTTATCCTTTGCAAGCGCCAACTTCTGCCGATCAATAGCTTCCTTGGAAACGTTATCAAGTGAGAGCTTACGAAGAACATTGAGGTTTTCTGGTTTGGTAGGAGCTTTCTTTTCCTCCGCAGCTGGAGCTGCTTCAGCGACTGCCACTGGTTCATCTACCTCTTTTTCAGCAGGAGCCTGACCGGTTCGCATGAGCTCTACTGCTTCCCAGTCCACAGCGATGTTCCGCTTCGTCGCAACGAAACGGATGATACCCATAGCAAGGTTGTCCGGTACTTCGCGATCCGTTGGCTTAATTCCAAAGTCAACATTCAGAAGCTCCTTGCGAAGTTCTTGTCCGGGTAAGCCTAAGATTTTCGCGACTTGGACGAGACGCATGTGTTACGGAAAAAGCCGTCACACACAGGGTAACACACGAAAAAGGCAAACACCACGTTCTCCGACTACTGACGGAGTGTAGAGACAATATCGGTATCCGATCCTTTTGGCTTTTGATCGGACGACCCAAGTTTCTCGACAACATCGATATCCGGCACGGTCTTCTTTTTGGCATCTGGTAGCGGTTTCTGGACTGCCCTTGGAATTTCACGCGGCTCAACTACCGGTGCTGACTGCGTCTCATCACGCTGTCTCTTCATCTCATCGGTCAGTGCTTTCACACACTCAATAACCTTGAGCTGGAAGTTTCCATACTGCTTGATCTTGAATCCGGAAGCACGCGCATGGCCGCCTCCGCCGAAGAGTCGTCCGGCAGCTTTGTTC
>JAYTPR010000204.1:0-9028 GCA_043747095.1 Candidatus Peribacterales bacterium | reverse complement strand
GTGGTTTGTTGATCGCCCCATTCTTGGATCGTTACCCCAGTTGCTGACTCCGCCTAACAGCAATTAAAGCCTCTGTCCTGAATTTTGTATTTCACAAATGATGGTATGGTTTCTGAGCAATTTCACAGTCCAGATTCGAATGAGAATCTTGATCAGCAGAAGATTCTCACTGCGCTGATGGTTCCGTTCATCGGCAGTAGCGTGTCATCAGCATCGGGGGCATTTGAAGGAATGTGTGACGACGGAGTATTGGCATTTCAAGGGGTGGAATTTCCCTTCGAAAATGCTGTTATCTTTCAATTTACTGGACGACAAGGAATTGGAGGTACGTTGGATTCTTTTGTTTTTTCGATGGAAGACGGCGGCATGGCACTGCGAGTGGATCAGGTAGGTTATGGCAGTTTTTTCCTTCGAAAATCTCACATTCCAGGCATTCAGCAAGCCATACGCATCGCAGTGGAACGAAGTTAGTACGTTCTGTGCTTCGAATGGGTAATTATTATTTTGCTTGTCCCGCCTTCAAGATTGCATCCTGCACGACGACTGCATCTTTGAATTTCGGATCGATCTTGAGAGCTGCTTCGATGTACTTTTGCGCGTCGGCGGGAAGTCCTGCGGCGAGCGCGGCTTTGGCTGCCATCGTAAGAGCGGCTGCATCGTCTGGGTATTTGAGGAGTGCTTCTTTGGCGAGTGCGAGAGCATCCAGTCCGTGATTTGCAGTACCGACTGCTAAATCCACAAAGCGCTTGTAGGCATCAAGATCGCCATCTTTGCCGTTAGCGATAAGTTTGTACTGTTCGAGCGCCAGTGCGGTATTGCCAAGCTCTAGCGCGTAGTCAGCAAGTAGCTCCCTTGCATCACGTTCCGGTTGGAAACCATTGATGATCGAGTACTGCAAGAACGTCACCGCGTTTTGCGGGTCACCAAGTGCGGCGTGTGTGCGAGCAAGAAAATATTGGATCTCCGGTTTTTCGGGATCGAGTGAGTACGCTTGCTCGAGTGATGTCAGCGCATCCCTCGTGCGCTCGGTCGTGAACTCGCAAAAGCCTTTCACGATCCACGCATCGCGATACCTCGGTTCGGCCGCAACGACAGGGTTCGTCAGTGCAAGTGCTGCTTCACATTCGTTGACTTGTGCGAGTGAACGGGCGAGGAGTGTCGCTAAGTGCTCGGCTCGTCCTTCTGGGAAGAGTGCGAATTCGTTGTATGCTTCCAGGATCACCGCTGCGATGCCGCGAATAGCAGGGTCTGCGCTCTCACCTGCCTTTGTGAGATGCTCCCTCGCTTTGTCGTGCTCAGCTTTCACGATGGATGTGAGCGCGAGCCCGTACATTGACTGCGGTGAATCCGGTTTTCGGTTGAAGATTGACACAGCCGTTGAGACATCGTTTTTGCGGAGTGCGAGTATTCCTTCTAGAAGCATCACGTCATCAGACTCTTTATTCTCTTGTTTGAGTTTATCGATCGTCTCGCTTGCTCCGTCGTACTCACGGCGTTGCAGCTGAATACTCGCAAGTTTTTTTAGTGCAGGCGTTCCGCCTCCAGAATTCACGCTTTCTGCGTACTTATCTTCCGCGCGTTTCCACTCTCCTTTGAGCTCAAAGATTTCTCCCTGCCGTAGTTCCATGAGTGCTTGAGACTGCATGGTGCTCGTTGGTGTTGTACGTGGACTGCCTGGAAGTATTTTTTGGAGAAATGAGGTATTACCTCCTGACTTAAAAGAACCTTCGATCGTCGCGACCGAACGGTGGATTTGCCACAGAAAAAGTCCGCCAACCGCTGTGCCAAGTGCGGCAGCGAGGAGAAGTGGCAGGTAGATGCGAGGCGGTATCTTCACGGAGGCAGAGCGTACCACAAAGGCACACCTAAAAAGGATTGCCAATAGTCTCTATCGTTTCGTTTCTTCTACTCCTCAGAGATTGGGCTTAGCTCGCCGTCATCACTCTTCTTTTTGCGGACGGATTTGCGTGGAGCGGCTGGCTCGTCGTCAGCTGCGACTGCAGCTGCAGCTGCTGCCTTGGCAGCGGCTTCAGAGAGATGGCGGGGGATAACGGCTTCGATGGCACCCCAGTTTGCTTTGTCAGATTTCGGGATGAGGATTGTGACCTGGTCACCAACTTCAGCACGGTAGAACGTGATGGAAGCGAGCAGGATGCGGAACGCCTTTCCATCTGCGAGCACTTTGTACTGGCCATCCTCCTGAATGAGAACACCGATGATCGTGCGACGCTCGATTGGAGCGATCTGCTTGTACATGAATTTACCTTCCTCAGTGATGGTGAGTTTCATGCCGTCACCTTCCACGAGTTTGCTCTTTGATGCGTAGTTTGCAGGAATTGGATATGCCTGACCAAGTGAGTCGACCATGTTCTGACCGTCGAAGACGCCTTCCACTACTTTGGCTGCAGCACCTGCGTATGCACCCATACCAAGAGAGCTCGCCTTGGACGTGTGACGCTCGCGCGATGTATCGGTAACGCCCGTCATGTCACGGAGCATGCTGTCGGCAGTTTTGAGAGCCGACATCGCGGAGTCGATCAATTCTTGAATGGAGAGCAACTTGTCGTCTGACATGGGATTTGGTTGGAATATGAGTCGCAGGTCGTCAGGAAATCTCGGAGACAGAAAGCGGATGACTCTTCAGCCGATCGCGCATTTGGTGTTCTGTGAGAAGTCCCGCTTGGGCGCCAATGGCACCGACGACACTTGCAGCATTCAGTGTACCAGCACAGAGCGACATTGGCAACGATTCGCCCTGTGAGAGAGCCCACGCAGTGCCGACGCCAAATGCGTCTCCAGCGCCTGTGGTATCGATAACGTTCACATTGGGTAAAATTGGGCAGTGGTATGTTTTTGTTCCATCCGTTGCGAGCGTTCCATTTTTTCCATCGGTGATGCAGACATTTTTTACGCCTGCGGCGCTCAGAATTTTTAGTGCCTGTTCGATGGTGTCGGATCCGCTGAACTTGAGTGCCTCTTCTTTATTGAGGAGTAATAGATTGGTGATTTTTAGAAGTGCTTTCTTATCAGGTGCTTCGATGCCTGCAGAAATCTGGCAGCCACCAGGATTCCATGCGAGATGCACGTTTGGATGTGTGGCGATAGCACGGATGATGTCGTCTTCGATCATGCATGATGTATCAGAGAGATGATTCAGATACACGACGTCGGCTTTTGCAATGGCGCCTACATCGAATGTGGCATCGTGCAGATGTTCGTTCACACCCGGCGTATACAAGATGGTACGTTCGCCACTTGGGAGTGAAAGGATGATCGAAAAGCTAGAAGTTTCATGTTCGACAACTGTTGCGGACGCTACGTCGACTCCTTCTTTCTTCATCGTCGTCAGAAGTTTCTCGCCCCACTGATCAGACCCAACAACACCGCAAAAACCGGCGTTGAGTCCAAGACGCGAAAGTCCGATGGATGTATTGCATGCGCCGCCGCCGCACGTCTCAATGACGCGATCAACGCGAAGTTTTCCGCCGGCTGCAAGAACGATACCTTCTTCGCGACGCTTGGCACTGGAATCCATCGTCAAAAAAAGATCATACGTTGCTCCTCCGATGGAGAGGGAAGTCGGTGTGTGTTTGTGTGTGGTGCTCATGCGAGACGTTAGGAGTGATAACGCTGCTGCATGGTAGAGAGGAACTCCTGCGTCATTTTGCGCTGCTTCATAGAGCCTCTCCACAGAAATCCTCCTACAACTGCGGCAAGCACCATGAGTGCGCCAACCATCGATGGAATACCGCTACCCGGTGTCGTTGGAACGTCTGGGACGTACGGTGGAGGCGGTGGTGGTAGATTGGCTCCTGGATGGAGAGTGTCGTCGATGTCCGGTGGCACAGGGTCATCCACACCTGGAGTGAAACCTGTACCGCTTGGAGTGCCACGCGTCACCGCTGCGAGATCACTCATTGTTTTTCCAGTCACAGCCACCGGTGTGAGCTTGAGTTCGTACGTGACGTCATTGAGGAGATCGCGAAGCATGAACGACCTGGCCTCTCCTTTGATTGTGCGCTTTTCTGGGTACACACCTGGTTCCGTTCCGTACTCAAGAATGTAGTGATCGAGCGGAAGATCTTTCAGTTCACTCCACTCAAGGAAAAGACTGTCCTTCCCTGACTTTGCCGTGAAGCTCATGCCAAGAGGGGAGGCAGTTGCAGGCTCGCTCTTCTCCGTACTTTCCTGTCCTTCAGCATTTACGGCTGTGAGTGAGAACTGATACGTCTTTCCAAGTGGAAGGTCTTTGATGACAGCGGACGTCACTGGTTTCTTCGTTGAAATGCTGTACAGATAATTTCCTGGGTCCTGCTCGTCTGCGATGTAGATTTTATATTCCGCGACCGGAACGGTATCGATTTCATTCCATGTGATAGAAACCTGTAGCGGCTGACTTTCTGCTTTCACACCGTTCACTACTGGCATCTGACGTGGCTTCACTGTCCACTTCGTGAGCATCGTGCTCGCATTGCCGACGGAGTCTGTTGCCGTGACTTTTATGTCATACGTGCCCGCATCTTTCGGTGCAGTCATCTGCGCCGAGTATGCGGTGCCGCTTCCTGTGAGTGTCAGAGTTGCATCGTTAAATTCTGCAGTGACAGACGTAAGGTCTGCTTCGGACTTCACGGTAAGAGTTGCTGGCTCTTCTGTCTTTCCTTCTGGAGGATCGATAGAGACGGTTGAGATTTCAGGAGCCTCGTTATCGATGATGAGGTGAACAGGTTCGGATTCCATCGTTCCGTTCTCGCTTGTGACGAAGAGCGTGACTTCTTTGTCTTGCGGGTTGAGCGGAACGTCGATGCGGAAAACTCCTTCGGCATCCGTTTCTGCGTCGATGGTGGATAGGCCTCCTTTGACCTTGAGGTTCACAAGACTTGGAGCAGTACCCTGCAGTCGTACGGTTGTGCCTTTGATACGAGCGCGATCGAGTGGAGATTTGATCGTAATCATTTCGCTATCTGTTCCTCCGTCACGAGTCACGTTGAGCGTGATTTCACCTTTGACCGACGGATCAAGCTTGTCGTAGACCGTGATAGTCTGCGCACCGCGCTTGCGGAGCACGAAGATGAGCGACAGTTTGCGCTCGCCTTGGTCGACGCTACGCATGTCGATGCGTCCGGTTTCAGGAGTTTTTGGATCTTCGCCTTTCTTCGGAAGCTCAGCATCTGGGTCAGAACTTTCTACGATAAGCGTGCCGACGTAACCGCGGACAACGGACGTACCGTTCATTGCTTTTACGTTCATGCTGAAGAGTTCGTTCGCTTTCACCTCTGTCACGTTCTGTGGAAGAGAGAGTTCCACGTGATCGATCACCGAGCTCGTAAGGTCTCCCGTGAAATCACCTTCGCCACCGAAAGAAGTCAGTGCAGCGCGCAGTGAGTTTACAGAAGAGCTGCCGCCAACCGTGATATCGGCGCGGAGTGTCAGTTGTTTTGCGCTCACGATGTCATACGGGATGAGCGTCATTGGCCCAGACTCCGTTGCGCGGACAGTCCAGAGCATGCGCCCATTCTCATCTGTTTGAGCGGACAGCGCATTTACTTCGTCAGAGGCGCGGCTTGAAATGAGTGCAATCGGCCTGCCTGCAACTGGGTTGTCGTACTTATCTCTGAGGATGGCAGTCACCGTCACTGCGTCTTGGCCGTTACTGCGAATGCTGACCGGAGATGCTGTGAATTTCGAGTGTCCGTCATCGGCACGATCAGCAATAACGGAGAACGTCGTTGATGTTCCTGCTGCCGTGACGTCGTAGCGTCCTGCGGTGAATGTGTACTTAGATGGAATCAGTGTCATTGCACTTCCGGCTGCATCCAGAGAAATCTGCTGTGTATACGATGAGGTCCCGGAAGGCCCACGGAGTGACAGAGACGTCGTTCCTACACCTGCACAACTACTGATCGTTACCTGCGTACCAAGTCCTGCCACTGTATCAAGAGCGGAGACCGTGCAAGGCCCTGCTGCAATTGCGCCAAGCGGCAGCTGCCCGAGGACGAGCACTGCGAGTGACAATGTGGAAAGTCGGTTTTTGCGCATAAATCCAATCATTATAGCAAAAATACCACCATCCGACCACGGCTCCATATACCTCTATCTTGTATTAGACGTATTGTGTCAATTCCAAGTTCTGCTCTTCATTCTGCGCTTTGTGATTGCTTTGCCACTCGTGATACGATGATCTCCATGAAGCGTTTCTTTGTCGCTGTAGTGGCCGCCACTTTCCTCGCAGGATGTGGTTCTAGCAGCTCAGGAAGTTCTACAGTGACGTGTGAGCAGCAGTTTTGGAACACAATGTTTGCAGCGTGTTTGCCGAAAGGATGGCGCGTTCTTTCCAGTGAAACACTGCGCCAACTCGGTGTTCCGGAGGAAACAGTCGCTGCATTTCAGTTTGATACGCCGCATGCTGGACAGCTCGATACCGTGACCGTTACGCGTGAGCCGCTTTCCACAGATATGAACACGCCGGACTACAGCCAGTCCAACTTACTCGCAGTTTCAGCACTGCCTGATTACAGGCTTATTGACAAAGAAACGGTTTATATCGACGGAGAACAGTCTTCACTCCATGTGTTTAGCGCACGTCCAAGTGCGGACCAGCCGATTCGCAGATATTACCAAATTTCCGTATCGCAAGAAAAAACTGGTTACACCTTCACGGGTTCGTTCCCACTTTCCATTCAGGATAGTGAAGCTGATCAAGTGAAGTTCATTCTGAAAAATGTGTCGTTCAAAGATCCGACTGTAGAAGCTAAGGCCAAATAAGTAGGCCATCTGATCGGAGGCAATCAAAAAACTGCAGATCATCACTAGTGATGCTCGGCTCTTATCAGTACAATCTGCTGCGCTACGGTGCCGTAGCCAAGCAGTAAGGCAGGGGACTGCAAATCCCCCATGCGTGAGTGCGATCCTCACCGGCACCTCCAACCTTCGCGCAGCGAAGGTTGCCAGCCGTAGTCTTTTGCAAGTGCCATGTTCTTGAACGTCAGAATCGCTGCGACTACGGTTGGCAAGCCAGCAAGCGCGAAGGCGGGCCTTGGTTAAAAAAGAAAAAAGAGTTGCCACTTCAGGCAAAAAAGAGTTACACTTCCTGAAATCTCATGACTCCCGCCAAGAAATCAGCGGCCTCCTTTTCTGCAAAATCGCGCGAAGTATCGCGCGTGTCACGCAATCCTAAGGATTACGCCATAGCCACCATCGGCAGCCACTCCGCGCTGCAGATTCTCAAGGGCGCCAAAGATGAAGGCATCCCGAACATTGCCGTGTGTAAACGTGGTACAGAAGGTGTGTACAAAAGTTTTGGCGTCGCTGATGACATCATTCTTGTCGATGACTGGAGTGAATGGGATACGAAAGTAGAGCCTGAACTCCTCAAGCGAAACGCCATCATCATTCCGCACGGATCATTCATCTCGAACATGGGTCACGCCAAGGTGCAGGGCATGAAGACGATGTACTATGGAACGAAGGAAATTTTGGAATGGGAAAGCAACCGTACAATGGAGAGAGAATGGCTTCTGGATGCTGGTATTTTGATGCCTCGCGTGTTTGCAAAGCCTGAAGATATCGACTGTCCAGTTATCGTAAAGTTTCACGGAGCTGGCGGAGGATTTGGCTACTTCGTCGTGAGGAATTCTGAGCAGTTTTATGAAGTGAAAAACCGCAAATATCCGGATGACAACGACTACACCATTCAGGAATATATCATCGGAGTTCCGGTGTATGTGCACTACTTCTTTTCGCCTATCACGAACGAGCTTGAGATCATGAGTTTTGATAAGCGTTACGAGTCCAATGCCGATTCCATCGGGCGCATCAAGGCTGAAGATCAGTTGGCCGCTAAGATTCATACGAGCTATACGATTGTTGGAAACATTCCGATCGTTATTCGTGAGTCTATGCTTCCGGAATTCTTTGCCATGGGACAGCGTGTCGTGGAGGCGAGTCGTAAGCTCTACAACACGAAGACGAAAGCCAAACTTGAGAAAGGCCTCTTCGGTCCGTTCTGCTTGGAAACGATCGTGACGAGAAAGCTTCAAGTCTTTGTGTTTGAGATCAGCGCACGCATCGTTGCCGGTACAAATCCGTTCATCGAAGGCTCTCCGTACACCGCACTCAAATACAACGTTCCAATGAGCACCGGCCGTCGTATTGCGAGGGATATCAAGCAGGCGGTGGAGGCAGGTCGTCTCTCAGAGATCCTCGGATAATTCCCGAACGGATATTCCTGTTATCGGCATTTTTTCGCTACACTCCGCATATGGATACAGCCGCACTCCTCAAAGGCTACGACCTCATGAAGCTGACGGTTGGCGCGCTCGGAGGACATAGTGCTCTTGATGTTTGCCATGGAGCCAAGCAGTTTGGTTTTTCGACGGTGGCTGTGGCGCGCAAAGGAAGAGAAAAGACGTATGCAAAGTATTTGAAAACTCGTGAAGATCGTGGATGCGTCGACGAAACAATCGTTGTTGATAATTTTTCAGACGTCCTCAAGAAAGAAGTGCAAGAGAAGCTCCGAAAAATGAATACAATTTTTGTGCACAACCGCTATTTCTGGGTGTATTTTGATGACTTTTCGAAGGTCGAGAATGATTTTCACATTCCCATCTTCGGATCACGCACACTTTTGAAACTTGAAGAGCGAGATCAACCTTTCAATCAGTACGATCTTTTACATAAGGCTGGTATTCGTACGCCGAAAATTTTTAAGAATGCCAAAGACATCGATCGTCCGGTACTCGTGAAGGCGGCGGAAGCGATGCGCGGATACGAGCGTGCATTCTTTCTTGCGACTGATCCGAAGTCCTACGAGTCCGCGGGTTCCGCGCTCGAGAAAGAGGGGAAAGTTGGCGCTAAGTGGCGCACTGCGACGATCGAAGAGTTCATCGTCGGAGCACCCGTGAATTTCAATTTCTTCTACTCACCGCTTACCGGAGAGCTTGAGCTCCTCGGTACGGACACACGCCGCCAGACGAACCTTGATGGTTTCCTTCGTATGACTGCGGAGCAGCAAACGCTCGCGATGAAGACG
>JAYTPR010000203.1:0-3806 GCA_043747095.1 Candidatus Peribacterales bacterium | reverse complement strand
GTGCACCTTCAGATGATGACAAAATTCTTGAAGTGCAGAGCTACACGCAGATTATGAAAAGCGGTACTGACTTCAGTGATCCCGTGCACGGCAAAGGTGTTGGTTTTTACTACGGAGCGGTTTCTGGAACGGAGGGGATCAATGCCAATGGGATTGCCTACATTCATGTCTTTGAAGACGGCGCCTCGACGGTAACTGTGAACCTCAATATCGAGCTTCCTGCTTCTGGTACCAAGTACGTTGCCTACGCTCAGGACAGTGCGGGAACTTCTTCACTGAAAGTTGGAGAGATGAAGAGCATCGTGGGAGACGTTCGTCATTCGGTAAAGCTTGAGACAAGTGTGGATGCCTCAAAAACCCTTTCCGTGAAAGTACGACGTGAAGGCAGGGGAGAGAGTGTTCTTGTAGCAGAGGGCACTATGAAAGTGCCTGCAGCTACCAAGTAGCCTTCTTTAGGCGATGAGCGCGAGGGTCGGAAGAGTCATCACCATAGCGACTGTAACGATGACGATGAGAAGTAGATGCACAAGCATCAGAGACTTCACGTTCCTGTTTCCGAAGGGGTATGGACGGTTCATAGGATTTCGAAAGGGTGCGCGATTCTAAGGTCAGCCCATGTAAAGTCCAGTGAACATGTATACAATAGTTGTTCATATTAATGGAGAAAATATGTAACAGAAGAGCAAATCGAGCGTTTTATGATTAACGACATATTTTCAATATTCGGTGTTGTACGCAGCGCAAAGCATCAAATATATTGAGCTTGCATCGGGGCGTAGCTCAGTTGGCCGCATATCTGAAAGATATGCGCCAGAGAAAAGCGCGCTCGTTCCACATTGATCTTTCGCGTAGAGTTTCCTGAGTCGGGGCGTAGCTCAGTTGGTAGAGCGCGTGGTTCGGGACCACGAGGCCGAAGGTTCGAGTCCTTTCGCTCCGACCATTCGTCCCGCAGGCGCGGGACTCATGGCAAGCCATACTCATTCATTCTTTCCGTCATTTCTGTCACAATTATGTCGATGATTAAAGAAGGCGAGTTAGCGCCGGCATGGAAAGGTTTGGATCAAGATGCACAGCCGATCTCGTCTGCAGCATACGAAGGTAAGTGGCTGCTTTTGTATTTCTATCCAATGGACGATACGCCAGGTTGCACCATTGAGGCGTGTGGCTTTCGCGATAACTACGCATCGCTCAGTGCACGCATCGCTATTGTTGGAGTGAGCGCAGATGACAGCGCAAGTCATAGGAAATTTGCGGATAAGTTTCAGCTTCCATTCACGTTACTTGCCGATACCTCCAAGGAAGCCATCGCTGCATTCGGAGCAAATGGACTACTGTTTCCAAAACGCGTGACGTTTCTTATCGATCCCAATAATACGGTGAGAAAAATTTACCACGGCTTTGATGCAACGCATCATGCAGCTGACGTTACTCGTGATCTTGATGCGCTTGGAGTCTAGAGAGCGTTAGGTGCCATGCTTGGCATGGATGACGACATGTCTTTCTTCATTTTTTCGTACATCGTTGTCACTTCTGACTCGATGCGCGCCAACGTTTCTTTCGTGAGACCTGTGCGGAACTGCTCCTTATATGTCTTGTCTGCTAAGGTTCCGAGTTTCTCTGAAAACAAGAGCCATTTGTATGCCTCGGCATAATTCTGTGGTGTCCCTTCACCGTTTCCGGCCATCGCTCCTAAGTTGTGCGCTGCCGGCGCGTAACCTTGCTCGGCTGCTTTGTGGTACCACTCTAGTGCTATGTCAAAGTCTTGCTCCACACCTTCACCTGCGCGGTAAGCATTACCCAAATTGTACTGAGCCGCAGCGAGTCCTTGCAAAGCAGCTGCACGGAACCAGAGAACAGATTCCTCAAGATCACGCTTCAGTCCGCTTCCTTCGTAGTACAGCACTCCCACAGTGAACTGAGCTTTTGCAGAACCCGCCTTTGCAGCTTTTAGGTAATACGTCGCTGCCTGCGTCATGTCCAGCGCAACACCTTTGCCATTTTCATAGAGCTCGCCAACTTTGTAGTCAGTCTCAGGGTCTCCGGTCGAGAAGGCACACGCAGAGATGAGGACCAGCGGAATCAAGAATCCATATCGCATGGACATCATTGTATCACTGGAAAGCATGACACGTGGTGTATGCTTTTGTCATGAAACATTCTTTTGCATCTTTTTTCATCCCGTCACTGCTCATACTCGGCGCATGCGGTGCTCCTGCAACAAATATTGATTCCGGCTCCGGAGCCTCGATTCAGAAAGGGGAGTCTATTCCTACTATTCCGACGGAGCTTTCCAAAATTGCTTTGGCTTCGGCTGACTACACGCTGATCGACCCTGCAGTGCGCGGAGCACTCACAAAAGTTGGTCAGGATTTTCGTATTTCCGTGCGCGAAGGCACGTTTCGCTTTCCGGCATCGGTTCTCATCGATCACTACGAGACAGTGTCGGTGGATACCGAGAACATTGCGTATGGCGACCTTACGGGTGACGGCATCCCAGACGCTGTGGTACGCGTGAAGGCTGGTACTGATGAATTTTCAACAGTTGAGCTTGCAGCGTTTACATCGTCAGGCGGCACTGCATATCAGTTTGCAGCTTTTCCGCTTGGACGTGCTTCGGTTCGTTCCGTGGACATCACTGCAGGGAAAATTCGTGTGAATTTTATGCATTCAGTTCCTGGTGATCCAGGCCCTAGAAATACAGAGCTCATGCTTGAGCTTCCGAAGAAATAACGCATGAGGACAAGATTTGTGGTATGATCCTGTCATCATTCTTTTCCACGCCCCATGAAGAAAATTTCGCCTCTGATTATCATTGTTGGTTTTCTGGTCGTTATCGGACTATGGGCCATCGGAAGCTATAACGGCTTTGTCACCGCCAAAGGAAATGTAGACAGGCAGTGGGCTCAGGTCGAGACGCAGTATCAGCGCAGAGTGGACCTTGTTCCTAACCTTGTTGGTACCGTGAAAGGTGCGGCAAATTTTGAACAAGAGACTTTCAAAGAAGTAACAGAGGCCAGAAACGCTTGGGCGCAGGCGAAGACAGTTGGTGACCGTGGACAGGAAATTCAGGCTGCCACTGGTTTTGATTCCGCACTCTCTCGCTTGCTCGTGACTGTTGAGGCATATCCTCAGCTCCAGGCAACACAGGCTTTCCGTGATCTTATGACACAGCTTGAAGGCACCGAGAATCGCATCTCTGTCGCGAGAAAGGATTACAACGACGCCGTCTTCTCCTACAACGTTCGCGTGCAGCGTTTCCCAGGAAAGCTTGCAGCCATGATCTTCGGATTCTCTGCGGAGAAATCGTTTGAGGCCGCACCGGGTAGCGACGTTGCACCGGTCGTGGATTTCACGAAATAGGTCATCACTCGCGCATGATGCTTTATTCAGATCGCATGATCGGCGCGAGCGTTGCACTGACTCTTGCGATGATCCTTCCTGTAGCGGCATTCGCTGAGTTTGCAGTGCCACCAAATGACGGATTTCTGACCGATACCGCTGGGATCATCGGAGCAGTTGAGGAAAGCGTCATTGAAGAAAAGTTGCAGACGTACAAAGACACGACAAGCAATGAAATTGCGGTTGTCATTCTTCCGTCGCTTGGGGGATATGCCATCGAAGAGGCAGCACTCGATATCGGACGAAAGTGGGGTGTCGGTTCCGTGAAAAATAACGGTCTCCTGATGCTCATTGCGTATGAAGATCGTGAAATTCGTATTGAAGTCGGATACGGGCTGGAGGGTGTCATTCCGGATATTGTTGCAAAAGGAATTATTGATACGGACATCACGCCGCATTTTCGAAAT